>JBDTTO010000773.1:0-2512 GCA_039930585.1 Gemmatimonadaceae bacterium | reverse complement strand
TCCAAAGCGAAGTCCGTTGCAGACGACCCATTTGCCTGGTTCGTCCGTGGGAATGACATCCCACTCCAGCGGATCTTCGCGCACGCGTTGACGTGCAGTAAATCCCGATGACCGGCGATCGATGTCCTGCTCCGCAACGGTAACGACTGATGCACGCGCCACGACGGTATCGCCGTGCATATCGAACGGCATCAGCGAATAGCCGGCCAGCAGTGTTGTTGGAAAATACGAATTGCCGCCATCATCGCCGCAGGCGGTTAGCGCCGCCAAACTGTCGCGTGTTGCACTGCCTTCACGCGACGCGTCGAGAAAATGTCTGAACGCCACTTCGGCCATTCTTACAGCAGCGGAATCAATGTGTTTGTCCGTTGCTTTGAGCGCATTGGCACTCGAGAGTTCTTGCGCCGTATCGCGCTTGTTGCACGCCGAAAATGACAGCAGACAAACGATGACTATCGCCGAAATTGAAGACGAATATCGCGAGATCATGTAGGCGGTGTGGCGGTGGATGCTTTGGCGTTCGCGGTTTCCAGAAATCGCAGCAGTGCGCTTTCTTCGTGCGTCAGCCCCGTTACTCGCTTCTTCTTCGCCGATTCTTTCACGAAGGTTTGCAGCAGCGACGGATCGTCAAACGCTTTCAGAATCGCCGGATGGATATAACACTTTTTGCAAACAGCAGGGGTGTTTCCCAACTGCGCGGCAACCGCCTCCACCGCTTCTACAGCCGCCGACTTTTTGAATTTTTCTTTTGTATCGTGTGCTGTACGTAACGCACCCGCCGCCAACAACGTTCCGGCCCACGTTCGAAAATCCTTGGCCGTAAACTCCGACTCGGCAACTGATTTCAGGTATTCGTTCACGTCGTTGGAGCGCACCGGATGGCGCGTGCCGCTCTCGTCCAGGTATTGAAAAGATCCTGGCCCGGTACATCGCGACACCGTTTGATCAGTTGCGCGAGTTTTTTGTCGGTGAGCCGCACCTCGTGCGACTTACCGCTTTTCCCGCGAAACCTGAACACCACGTTGGCGCCCGCAATTTGCACATGCCGATCCTGCAGTGTGGTTAATCCAAAGGACTTGTTGGATTTAGCGTACTCGGTGTTGCCTACGCGAATGAACGTGAGTTCTAGCAGACGCACGATCGTGGCGAGCACGCGTTCTCGCGAAAGTCGTTCTTTGTGCAGATCGGCGTCGACATGCTTCCGAATCCCCACCTTCGCCTTTTTGGCCATCTTAATCATACGTAAACACAGTCGCTGCAACGAGATACGGCAACTTTATCCAGCCCCGATCTTAATCCAACACATGGTGCGGTTCCGGTGCCACACCGGTTCGCGCCCCGACTGAGCGCACGGTTCGTAACCGTTAAGATAAAATGTCCTAAGTTCATGGCTTATAATGGTTTATCATCTTAACACCGAGCCTTCGTTGCTGGCATCGAAGTTGCCAAGTCCTGTGGGCAACTCCCTCAACAGGTAATCATGTTTCGTCGTATCGCCGCCACCGCAGCACTCGCAGTCATATTCGCCGCGCCGGCCACCAGCAACGCACAGTCCTGCCAGAGCATGGCCGGCAACTTGATTCAGAACTGCAGCTTCGAGCTGGGTGTCGTCAACAACGGCGCGGATTATCCAAACGCCATCGTTTCCAGCTGGAACGTGACTGCAGCTCCAAACGGCGGTTCGTTTGAACGTTGGACAAACAGCTTTGACGGATTCGCTGCCCGTGATGGCAACAGCCATCTCGAGCTCCAGGTGAACGGACCGACCAACATCGCACAGAGCTTTCTGACGACGGCCGGCCAGAGCTACGCGCTTGGTTTCTCCGCCGCGCACCGTTATCTCAGCTCGAACGGCTTCAGCCAGATCGACGTGTACCTCAACAACAGCCTGCTGATTTCAACAGGTCAGATGACGAACACCTACCAGTGGAACGACTTCAACACGAACTTCGTCAGCACTGGCAACGAAACGCTTGAGTTCCGCTCCATGGGCAACCAGCTGAGCTACGGCGACTTCCTGGATAACGTCAGCGTTGTTGCGAACACGCAGGTCAACACCGTCGCTCCAGAGCCGTCAAGCTTCGCGCTGATGGGTGCCGGTTTCGCGATGGTTGGTTTCATCGTTCGCCGCAAGCGCAACCAGAAGTAAACGAGACACGTCGCCCAGCTGTCGGGCGGAGATACGAGAAGGGCGATCCTGAACTGGGTCGCCCTTCTTTTTTTTGCCTCAACGAACTCCGTTGCCACACAATTCGTGAGAACCGCACGATTCGGTGAAGTTCCGGGACTGGGACCTTTCGCACTTTGCGTGTTTCATCACATTAGGGTCACCCGCCCGTCCACTTTTGTTCTTCCACTGACATGAAACGACCTCTGCTTTCTGCACCAACGGTGCGCGCGCTGGTTCTCGGATGTGCCGTGTTAGCGGCATCAAGCACAGTTGCATCTGCTCAACGCGGCGGGGGCGGGGGCGGCGGGCGAGGGGGCGGCAGAGGCGGTGGTGGCGCGAGCC
>JBDTTO010000772.1:0-2513 GCA_039930585.1 Gemmatimonadaceae bacterium | reverse complement strand
ATGCGAATGCCGAATTCCTGCGTGCGCAGTTTGACCGTGAATGACAGCACACCAAACAGTCCCAGCGCGGCCAGCGACAGCGCAACAAGTGCGAACGCTGTGAGAATGCGGAGAGTGAACACGCGCGAGGCAACGCCACGCCCGATGATTTCCGACAGCGGAGCGGGTTTGAACATCACGAGTTGCGGATCCAACTCCGCCAACGTACTGCGCACGGAATTGATCATCGCAGTGGGATCGCCAGACGCCAATACAACCTGCGTGAGTTCCCAGTTGCGATCGCCGGCAAATTGCGCGTGCGCGTGATACAACACGGCCTCCAGGCGTCCTTCTGAATTGACCGACACGTCAGAAACCACGCCAATCACTTCGTGTTTTCCGTCAGCCGTTTCAACTTCCTGACCGATTGGATTGACGCCTGAAAAATACGCGTCTGCAACCATCTTGCTGATCACCGCGCGTGGTGGAGTGCCGGCAACATCGCGAGCATCAAAGAGTCGACCCTGCAACAGCTTGACGCCGACGGTGCGAAAATATTCACCGGACACGACCCGCTGCTGAACCGATAAGTGAATATCGTCGAGGCGCGAGGCCATTGGACCTGAAGTTGGTCGCGTACCCCATTCGTTGTATCCGCCGGTAGCGGGCAATTTTGAAATGCCGCCAGCCGACTTCACACCTGGAATCTGCATCTCGCGTGCAGCAACGCGCTCGTAGAACAGCGCGCGCGCGGTTGAGTCATAACGCGACGACGGAAGCTGAAGCTCGTACGCAATCACATTCGCCGTGTTCACACCAAGTTCGACTTGCTGCAGTCGACGAAAACTCGCCAGCAACAAACTCGCGCCAACCAGCATGACAAATGCGAGAGCCACCTGCGCCACAACCAGTGACTCGCGCAGACGGCTTTGCGCGCGGTTGCCGGTGGTGGATCGTGCCTGCTGACGCAACACATCGCTGGGTTGCGCGCGTGTCATGCGTAATGCGGGCGCCAAACCAAACAACACAGCGCACACGGTCGCGATTCCAATGGCGAACGCCAGCAAGCGCGGTTCGAGCGTGAGCGTGGCCAATCGTGGAATAGCACCGTCGCCGAGTATGACCATACCGCTCATTGCGAGACGGGCTACAACTAATCCGGCGGCCGCACCAAGAATGGCCAACGTCAAACTTTCGACCAGCAATTGACGAATGAGCCGCGAACGTTTTGCACCAAGCGCGGATCGAACGGCGAATTCGCGCGCGCGCTCCGAGCTGCGCACCAACAACAGGTTAGCGATGTTGACACATACCATGACCAACACCAGAAATACTGCGCCAAGCATCAACATCAGTGAACGACTGGCCGAACCAACCACATTTTCCTTGAGCGGTTGCAGATGTGCGCGAGTCTTGGCCGCACCATCCGTATATAGAAGCGCGAGTTGCTCACCAAGTTTGTCGATCTCCGCCTGCGCTCGCCCGATTGACGAGGTATTGCGAAGCCGAGCAATGACGCTCAGGTAGTGATTGTTGGCGTTGCTTGGGTCTTTGCCAGGAGTGAGATCGGTTGGCACCCACGCATCAATGTGGCCTTCGACAGGATCGACGACACTGTCGGCCATTACGCCAACCACTGTGAACGAAGTCCCGCTCATCACCAATGGCTTTCCGATTACCGTGGGATCGGCGCCCAACACGCGCCGCCACAACGCTTCGTTCACGATCACCACCGGTGCACCGTTTTCTTCTTCGGTGCGAAACACTCGGCCAAGCATTGGCTTGACACGCAACACGCCGAAATATTCGGCGCTTATGGGCAGCAGGCGAATACGTTCGGGATTCGTGCTTCCGCCAATGTCCGCGCTGGCCGCACGATAGTTGCTGATAGCAGCAAAAGATTCGAACGAACTCAGTTGCTGTCGGTACGCAAGAAAGTGTACGGGTGTGACATAGTTGTCGCCTTTCGTGCCAACAAAGTGTTGATACAACCGCACCATCTGCCCTGATTCCTGATACGGCAACGGTTGCAGCAATACTGCATCGACGGCGCTGTAGACAGCAGTTGTGCCACCAATGCCCAACGCGAGGGTCAGAATGGCAACGATGGCGAATGACGGGCGCTTGCGAAGGGCGTAGAGTGCTTGTTTGAAATCGGCGATGGAGTCTTCAATCACGCGTGTACCGCGCGCATCGCGCACGTTCTCCTTGGTCTGTTCAATGCCGCCAAGTGCCATGAGACTCCGACGATGTGCTTCGGATGTGGTGTAGCCCATATCCTTTTGCGCGTCGGCTTCCATGCTCACGTGAAACTGCAATTCCTCTTCGAGTTCGCGCTCTTCCTGCCGGCGAAATACCAGCGTGCGCAGGCGCTCTATCACATCGCTGAATGCACTCATGCTTCACCGGGCGCCACTTGCGCCTGCATGATCCAATTTACCGCCGACGACGCGCGATCCCACGCGGTTTGCTCGACCTCCAGCTGCTTACGTCCCGCCACCGTGAGCTCGTAATACCGCGCTCGGCGATTGTTG
>JBDTTO010000771.1:0-2514 GCA_039930585.1 Gemmatimonadaceae bacterium | reverse complement strand
ACAAACGCGCTGAAGATCGCCGGCGGCGCTTCGTTTGCGCCAAGCCGATGTTCGTTGCCGCTGGTTGCAATGCCGGAACGCAGCAGCCCCTGATGTTTGTGCACGCCCTTCAACACGGCCGCGAGAATCAGCAAAAAGCGAAGATTCTGGTGCGGCGTCTTTCCCGGCTTGAGCAGGTTCGTGCCATCCAGCGCGTTGTCGGCGCGAATGGCCATCGACCAGTTGCAGTGTTTGCCCGAACCGTTGATGCCCGCAAACGGCTTCTCGTGAATGATCGCCTGCAAACCGTGACGCACTGCGACTTTTCGCAGTATGGCCATCGTGAGCTGGTTGTGATCACACGCGACGTCGGTTTCTTCAAACATCGGCGCCATTTCAAACTGACACGGCGCCACTTCGTTGTGACGCGTGACAATCGGAACGCCCAGCTTGTACAGCTCGAGTTCGATTTCGGCGATGCACGCCTGTACGCGCTCGGGAATGCCGCCGAAGTAGTGATCTTCGAGCTGCTGCCCACGCGGCGGCGGTGAGCCAACCAGTGAACGCGACGACATGACAAGATCGGGACGCAACGCAAAGTGCGCGCGATCGATCATGAAAAATTCCTGTTCGACACCAAGCGTGGTGATCACGCGCAGCACACCCTTGTCGCCAATCAGTTCGAGCAATTCCATCGCCTTGTTCGACAGAATGTCCGAGCTGCGCAGCAACGGCGTCATTTCGTCCAGCGCTTCACCGTTGTAGCCGATGAAGACGGACGGAATGCAGAGATATTTGACGCCACCCGTTTCCGAGATGAACACCGGGCTCGCCGGATTCCACGCCGTGTAACCGCGGGCTTCCCACGTGGCGCGCAATCCACCGCTTGGAAAACTCGATGCGTCCGGTTCCGACTGAATGAGCTGCTCGCCCGTGAACTGCTCGATGGGCTGGCCCTGTTCGTCGAAGTTCAGGAAGGCGTCATGCTTTTCGGCCGTGAGTCCGGTTTGTGGCTGGAACCAGTGCGTGAAGTGCGTAACGCCGCGTGAGATCGCCCATTCCTTGATGACCTGTGCAACGGTCGGCGCGATTTCACCGTCGAGCTTTTTGCCCAGACGCGTGGCTGCGGCGAGTTTCGCGTACGTGCCCTTGGGGAGCTTCGAACGCATCTGACGGAGGCTCAGCGTGTTGCTGCCGTACCAGCTGCTGGTGGGCTGCTGAACGCCATTTTCTTCAGGACGGGCAACGATGCGCACGGGGCGCTGCGTGATTTCACGAGTGGCGTCGAAACGCGGATTCGATGGCATGGAGGTGCGGTAGTGGGTAGGTCGAACTGCGATCAGTTTTGTGCTGATTGCACATGAAAAATGGTCCAAAATCCATCGAAATCAACTTCACGGCGGCGAATGTTCAGCCGATTATGCAAAAATCGCAGAATATTCCGGGAGTGTGATGGTAGAGTCCGCTTAAACCGAACATAAGCCAAACTCAAAAGCCGCTTCGCTGCTCTTGGCGGGAATCGCCGCGCCGAAGCCGCAGTTTAGGGGACTACAAGACTCAGCGCGTCTTTGCCGGAGCCGGCAGTCCCGCCCGCAACGCCAAGCTCACCCGTTCGATCTGCGCATTGCTGGTGCCGAAAAACGCGACGATCACGTTCGCGGAGCGAATCGGCGACACGGTGCGTGGCCAGGGCGAGATCGTGTCGGTTTTGGGCATCAATCTCATGGTGTCCAGCGCGACCCAGCTTTTCTTCGCGGTCACCGAGTCCTTGAAATAGAAGGCGATCAGCAAGCCGCTCTTTCCAATGCGGTAGTTGATGCCGGCCGGCGGGAGGAACGCCACGTGCGTAGTGTCGGCTTCAACTTCCTTGGCGCCAACGCCAGCGTGCACGAGACGATCGAGCAGATTGCACGGTTTCCAAAGCCCGTCGGCGGCGCACTGAATGAGTGGCGCAGGGGCGACGCTGTCCGTAGACGCGGATGTCGCAGGCGCGGGGGCAGGCTCTTTCGCGGTACACGCGGATGCGACACAGACCACAATGGCTGCGACAATGCCAGCGGCGCGGGGCGGGGATTTCGGCATTCGCGAATGTTAGCGAGTCCCGGAGTCGCGCGGATTATGAAACCGTTTGAACTCCATTAACTGCACGGAGCATGAGTCTTTTCCGTGGCGTTCGCGCTCGCGATTCGATTGGAGCGTGTCCACGAAAATCGGGCAGACAGCGCTGAAACGGATTTTTCGGATTTGACGGATCATCCGGATACTTCGCATCACTGTTGGGAAGCGATCCCACAAGAAAAGGCGAGATCCATTTTTCTTTGATGTTATTGCCGACGCGTTGGGACCTGTCGTCGCGCACCGCACAAATCAAAAAATGAATTGATCTCGCCTTTATTCGGTCCTGCCCCTCCCGCGCGGACGCGATGTATCCGGATAATCCGCCGAATCCGTAAAATCCGTTTTAACGCTGTCTACCAGATCTCGACGAACGGCGCGGAGCTACTGTCGCGCACCGAACGCAAGCTGTTACCGCGC
>JBDTTO010000770.1:0-2520 GCA_039930585.1 Gemmatimonadaceae bacterium | reverse complement strand
TGTACAATGCGTACACCATCCAATTGGTGGCGAGCCGAGGTGAGACGGAGTCGATACGCAACATCAACAAGTCGCTGGGCATCTTTCGGCTCAAGGGCCCGTGGAGCGAAGAGTTTGTGCAGGCGGCCGGTCGCACGCTGACACTCGACGATGTCGAACATCGCATTTTGCGCCACGACTTCACCGAACCGCGCGTTCATTTCGCGATGTCGTTTGGCGCCATGAGTGGCCCGCGCCTGCGGAGTGAAGCGTACTCCGGACCGATGTTGGACGAACAGCTCGAGGATCAGGCGCGAACGTTCATCCACGAAAGTGCCAAGAATCGCGTTGATACCGCTCGCTACACCGTCTACCTGAGTCCTGTCATCGCGCGATATCGCGCAGACTTTGGCGAATCCAACGAGACGCTGGCTCGATTTCTGGCTGAGTATTATCCGCCCGGCCCGGAGAAGCGGTTCCTGACGCCTCCCAAGAGAGTGCCGCCGCCACTCGTCGTCGTTACCTCTCCCGACAGCGCCAATCCCAAAAAATCGGACAGCAGCCAGAACAATGCGCAGCAACGGCGCAGGCAGCAGTTCTATTTCCTGCGGGTGGTGGAGACTCCATTCGACTGGGCACTAAATATCCAAAAGCAGCCGTAGCGTGATTAAGAAATGGTTTTGTGGAAAACTTTTTGTCGGGTGTTACAGTATTGTGACGCAAGGCTTTATGCTGCGTTATACACGTACACCCGTCATTCGAGGTTTTAATGGACCGTCAGCCCACCACCCGCAAATTGATCGCCCACGCGTTGCGACTCGATTTTGCTTCAGTCGCCCAGGGAAGCGTTGCGCTTCTCGTCGCTTGCACCGTGGCGTATCTGATTCAGCGATAAGCGTTTGGCGCGGCAAGCGCCAAACGTATTTGTAGTGCGTCCAACCAGTTTGAAAGCCCAATCCGGACTGCTGTGACGCAGGATACGGCCTGTCGAGCCGTACTGAGGGCATGATGAAGTGTTATGACTCTACATGTGCTGGACGGGCGCCGACTGCCCGATTTGACCAAAGACCTGGCTGCGCTCGCTCGTCCGGAAAAGGAAGTGGCGCTGCTGGCGGCTGTGACCGATCAGGCACCCGAGCAGTGCGCAAGACTTGCTGTAGGTGAGCGCGATCGACTGTTGATGTTGCTGCACGAGCGCACCTTTGGCGGGCGCTACGACTGCGAGGCGCGCTGCAGATCGTGCCAGGCGTACATGGCGTTTTCGTTCACGGCAAGTGATATCGGCCTCGAACCGCGTGAGCGAGACGTGGATTCGCTCATGCTGACCGAAGGGCGCATTGTCGTGAAACTGCGCGTCCCCAATAGCGCGGATATTGCCGCGTGCCTCGTGCAGGCGAATCCAGGGGCCGCGCTGTTTGCACGTTGCGTCAGGGTGCAGAGTTCGCCGGCACATCGCATCGGGGAAATGCGCACGAACGATTTGCCGGCAAGCTTGCGTCAGTCCGCGATTGAACGGCTGGCAGCACTGGATCCGCAAGCCGACCTGGTGTTCGAGCTCGAGTGTCCATCATGCGAGGCCGACAGCAAGGTGATGTTTGATCCGGTCGCTGCACTCATTCATCAAGCGGCAAGCGATACGCCGCTTGTGCACAGGGCCACTCTGCACACAATGCAAAATGGCCCCAGTGCTGCGTTGTCAGATTTTCTGGAGCGACTCGTGCGACGTCACCAACACGAATCGGCCGTACACTCGCTCAGAATAGAAGCGGCCAGTCTTGAAGTCATGACTTGATTCGCCGCTACTGCACGCGCTGCCCAATGACGTAATCCTTGGGAGGAATGGCGCCAAGAAGATTGGTCACGAAATAATCCCAGCGACGGCGCATCATGTAGTTATTGGCCGCGCCATAACCGTGTGCCTGATTTGGCAACATCAGCAAATCGAAATCCTTGTTGGCCTTGATGAGCGCATCAACAACAAGCAGCGTGTTATCGGGTGGGACGTTGTCATCCATCGTGCCGTGCGCGAGCATCAACTTGCCTTTCAGATTCTTTGCAAGTGATTGGTTGGCTTCGGCTTCGTAATTGTCAACGCCGTTTGGTCCGCGCGTCAACAATCCCTGATACCGCTCGCCCCAATCATCTTCGTACACGCGGTTGTCGTGATTGCCTGATTCCGCAACACCGACCTTGAAGAAATCGGGATATCGAAACATCGCATCGGCCGTTGCAAACCCGCCGCCCGAGTGACCCCAAATTCCGGCTTTGTCAATGTCGATGAACTTGTACCGCGCTGCGAGCTCTTTCATGCCCGCAACCTGATCGGCCAACGTGTTGTCACCCATGCGACCGTAATACGCGTCGTGAAATGACTTGGTGCGACCGGGTGTTCCCATGCCGTCAATGGCGACTACAACAAATCCGAGTTCGGCCAACGCCTGATGATCGCCACGCGACGCACCAAAAATCCGACTGCCAACGCTGCCAACCTGCGGGCCCGGATAGATGTAGTTGACGATTGGATATTTCTTGTTGGAATCG
>JBDTTO010000769.1:0-2525 GCA_039930585.1 Gemmatimonadaceae bacterium | reverse complement strand
TGGTGGTGGCGGTGGCGGTGGCGGTGGCGGTGGTGGCGGTGGCGGCGGTGGTCGTCCACAGGTTCCGCTCGAACCCGCGATCGACTCGGCCGCGAAGGCTGTTCCGCCGGGCATTGGTGTGTATCCGATTCACGCAGTGGCAGGCGTTGGTTACGGCAATGGTTTTGCCGGAAACTCACATCGTCATGCGCCAGACGGTTGGATGCCCGCGATGAAGTACGTCGTAGAAGTGCTGCATGCCGACGTGAATCAGCGCGATAACAACGGATTTACTCCGTTGCATCACGCTGCAGCGCGTGGCGACAATGAGATGATCTTGTATCTCATTGCACACGGAGCCGATCCAAAGGCTGTCTCGCTTCGCGGCCTTACGACAATCGACATCGCGAACGGTCCGGTTGAACGTCTTCGTCCATTCCCGGAAACCATCGCGTTGCTTGAGAAGTTGGGCGTGCATAACAGTCATAAGTGCGTTAGCTGCTAAACGCGACTTTGTCGGATGTTCGAAGCGCCCCGCGGCAATTGCCGCGGGGCGCTTTGTTTTGTGCGATTTAGTTGGTGTGTGGTTGCGACTTGTTGCTTCGAGTGAAGACCCGTAAACGATTAACTGCCGTCGGGATCCCCTTTGCACTAACATTCTGGAACGTTCCATTTTACGTTCGGTCGTCGTGATGTGGCCGGTCGCGCTGCAAGAGTTTCGCCCACTCATTCGCCTGACGAACAGTGACAAGAACGCGAATCATTCCGCTTAAACAGGGCGCTGCCGTTTTGCTCCTGGCTTTCGCGATCGTGCCTTCGCGAACAGGCCTGCACGCGGCTCAAAGTAGCAGCGCGCAGTCTTTGCCTCCCGTTGAATCGCCTCCCGTTCAGAACCTGTCTGGGCACAGTCTTGGGCTGGACGTGAATCTGCTCACCGATCGACCTGCGGCGGCGGACTTTCCGTTGGTGCAGAGGCGAAAGGCGGCGTCCATTTATGTAGATGTGGCGGACTTTGGCGGTGTGCGACGGGCGGCAGGTGATTTGCAGGCGGACGTTGAGCGTGTGAGTGGAGTGAGGCCCGCACTTGTGACAACGTCAACACCGCTCAACGGGCCCGTAGTGATTGCGGGAACGCTTGGGAAAAACGCAATCATCGATCAGCTTGTGCGCGAATCAAAAGTTGATGTGCGCGCGATTCGAGGCATGTGGGAATCGTTCGTGATTGCGACTGTGAAGAACCCGTTGCCAGGCGTGGATCGTGCCCTGCTGATTATTGGCAGTGACAAGCGCGGAACCATTTATGGCATTTACGAACTTTCGGAGCAGATTGGCGTTTCACCGTGGTATTGGTGGGCGGATGTTCCGGCGCAACAACACCCGTCGATTGCAATCAAAGCGGGATCACACGTTCAAGGTCCGCCGGCCGTCAAGTATCGCGGCATTTTCATCAATGACGAAGAACCGGCGCTTGGGCCGTGGACGCGTGAAAAGTTTGGTGGCGTGAACTCGAAGATGTACACGCACATGTTCGAACTGATTTTGCGTCTGCGTGGCAATTACCTCTGGCCTGCAATGTGGGGCAAAGCATTTAACGAAGACGATCCTGCGAATCCTCGCCTGGCTGACGAATACGGCATTGTGATGGGCACATCGCATCACGAACCAATGATTCGCGCGCAAAAGGAATGGACGGATCACCGGAAGGATTTTGGCAACGGTGAGTGGGATTATGCATCCAACGCCGCAGGCTTGCAGAAGTTCTGGAGCGAAGGGATTGAGCGCAACAAACAGTTTGAGAGTGTCGTTACGGTGGGCATGCGCGGCGACGGTGATTTGCCAATGCCTGATGCCGGCAGCCTCAACGCGAACAAGCAGATGCTCGAACAAATCATCGCTGATCAGCGCGGCATTATTGCGAGCAAGATGAAGCGCGACGCGCGCGAGGTGCCGCAGCTGTGGGCACTGTTTACCGAGGTGCTGAAATATTACGACGCAGGATTACGACTGCCGGATGATGTGACGCTGTTGTTTACGGACGACAACGTCGGAAATTTACGCCGCGTGCCAACAGACGAGGAACGCGCACGCAGCGGTGGTGCCGGTATTTATTTTCACATGGATATGAACGGCGGACCGTTCTCGTACAAATGGCTCAACAGCAATCCGCTGCCCAAGGTGTGGGAGCAGATGAATCTGGCGTATCGATACGGCGCCAACCGTATCTGGATTGTGAATGTGGGCGACCTCAAGCCACTGGAAGTTCCGCTGGAGTTTTTTCTGCGCATGGCGTGGAATCCGGAAGCGATGACGCCTGAGACAATTGCGGCGTACCAACTGCGTTGGGCGACCCGCGAGTTCGGTCCGGCCAACGCGCGCGAAATTGCCGATTTGGTGGCGAAGTACGCGAAATACAACGCATGGCGGAAACCGGAATTGATTCGTTCGGAAACGTTCAGCGTGGTCAACTATCGCGAAGCAGAACGTGTTACGGAAACGTGGCGCGATCTTGCTGCGCGTGCCAAACGTCTCGCCGTGAAAATTCCGGT
>JBDTTO010000768.1:0-2525 GCA_039930585.1 Gemmatimonadaceae bacterium | reverse complement strand
GAGTGCGTCGAAGGCGGCGGTGGCGACCAGTGCGGCGATGCGCTCGAGATCGATGACGCGCTGTTCTCCCGTAACCATTTCACCAGTTGAACCGCTTACGTCGATCAAGAGCGTGATTGCGAGATCGCGCCGTCCCGGCCGTGCCTGCGAATACAGGCGATCACTTGGCGGAACGCGCATGCAGCGATCGACCATTGCTTCAACACACGCTTCGAGATCGAGTTCGTCGCCTTGCACCTGACGTCTTAGCCGCAACCGATGCGAACGCAACCGTTCAAACTGACGCTTCGCCAAATGCGTTTCGCGGGCGTGTTCCTGCAACGCCAATGTCGCCCAATCTGATGGTCCAAGCGGCGGCGGTACTACGCGCACAACTGTTCCGCCCTCCGTAAAAGTGTGCGCATTAAAATCCCATTCAGGATATCGGAACGTGATTCCTTCGGCCAGTTGCGCGTCGTCAACGGCATGCTCCGAATGGTCAACGCCCGATTGATCACCAACGCCGTCCAGGCTGGTGGTTTGCGTGGCCTCGGTGTGATCGTCGTGTTGTGGCGATCGTTTGCGCTGCTCCTGCGCACGTTTTGCCGGACGCAACATGTTTGACTTGGACGCGCTGTTGCGATTTGTTTTTGGCGGCCCCTTGTCGCGTGATGGTTCGGCATCAACACCACCATCAGCAGCGCCTCCAGAGTCCTTGTGTGACGATGGTTTGCCGTTGTCTGATTGATCGGGCGTGTTGCCGGGACTCTTGTCTCCCCCGCGAGATGAAGCTCCACCGGGAATGATCGAACGATTGGGCGCATCCCATTCAGGTGTGGGCGAATCGCTTTTGCGTTGTTGTGTTTCTGTTTCAATTGCCGACAGTTGATTCTCCGGGAGTTCTGTTCGAACCGACGTGTGCCACAGCGTGATTTCGGGAACGCGGCGATACGTTTGCGCGGCCTTCCTTCCGTACATCGATTCGAGCGTGACCGCTGTGCGCCGGGCCCACGTCGCATTCGATTCGGCGTCGTTGTTGTGCGGAACTGGCGGAAGATCTGCGTGTAGCGTCGCACCCGTCTGCGTCGCGGAATTCGCCGCAACAGTGAAACTCGGCCACGCGCGCTGAAACATCTCCTCAACGCGCAGCTCGATGTCGGTGCGCCACCTGGGCTTCGGGCGTCGTGTCATCGACTCCGCACGGGCCGCCTTGAGGGCTGCACAGAGCCCAGGTTGGCTCTCAGCAATCTGCGTGTCAATTGTCAACGACTCGGCCAGTTGATACAGATCACGTTCCAAATTGGACGAGACGCTACGCGCATGTGTCGCGGTTGCGCGCCGCAATCGCTCAGCGTGCTGCACGGCCATCACGCGATACTGTTCGAGCGGAGTTGCACCACTATCGAGCGTTGGAATGGATTCCGGCAGTCGAATACACTGCGCACTGCTTTCGGATGCGCCGTTTTGTTTTACCAGTGCAACTTTCTGCAGCAAGCGCACTGCAACATTGGGTTTCTTTGGTGGGGCGAGCGACTCGACGGCCAACCCTTCGCCGTACATGGCGCGCAGGTAATGTTGCAAGCGTGGGCGAACGTCATCGAGTGTGGCAGTTGATTCGCGTTTGGTCAAAAACACACGCGTATTGTCCTGCGCCTTGAGAACAAGCCGTTTTATTGGATGCCAGAACCGCGTTGGCTTCCGCGCCACGGTTTCAGATCAACGCAGAGATGACGTCATCAACAGCAGCGAGCAAGTCCGCATCATCGCTCAGGGCTGTCGTGATGGCAGCGTGACACGCATCGCGTGGTGAGACGCCATTTACGATCAAACGCGCGGCGGCAACAAGTACGCGTGTACCTGGACCTTCCTGCAACCCTTGATCGCGCAGGTGACGCGTCTTTTCTGCAATGCGCACGAGTGTAGCCGCGATGCGTTTGTCGACACCGCTTTCGTGCATGACAATTTCCGTTTCCGCGGCGGCCGGCGGAAAGTCGAATTCAATGTTGACGAAGCGTTGCCGGGTGCTGGGTTTGATATCTTTGATGGCGCGTTGGTAGCCGGGATTGTAGGACGCCACCAGCAGAAAGTCTGGCGCCGCCTGGATCAATTCACCTGTCTTTTCCAGTGGCAACGCGCGGCGATCGTCGGTGAGCGGATGGATTACCACTGTCGTGTCCTGACGGGCTTCGACCAGTTCGTCGAGATAACAGATCGCACCAATGCGCGCTGCACGCGTGAGTGGGCCGTCGCTCCAAACCGTCTCACTCCCTTGAATGAGAAATCGTCCGGTGAGATCGCTGGCCGAGAGGTCGTCGTGGCACGCGACCGTGATAAGAGGTCGCCCGAGTCGCGCCGCCATGTGTTGCACAAAACGCGTTTTGCCAACGCCGGTAGGCCCTTTGAGGAGGACGGGCAGCTTCTGGGCGAAGCAAGCGGTGAAAGTTTCTATCTCCGTGCCGATGGGGAGATAGTAGGGAATTGAGTCGGAGCCGGTGTCAGTCATATCGTTCAATGTGCATACATCGTTACCGCTACCACCAGTATCA
>JBDTTO010000767.1:0-2527 GCA_039930585.1 Gemmatimonadaceae bacterium | reverse complement strand
CTCGCGATAAATCCCGACACGCTTCCGGCAATGTACGGCGCGAGTGTTGATACGACGGTGCTTGTGTTCAGCATCGGACTATCCGTTGTGAGCGGATTGTTGTTTGGACTGGTACCGGCACTTGGCGCCTCTCGCGCGAATGTGAACGAAGCGCTCAAGGAAGGCGGACGCGGTATGAGCAGCGGTCGCAGCGGTGAGGTGATGCGTCGCGTGTTGGTACTCACGCAAACAAGTCTTGCGGTCATGTTGCTGATTTGCGCCGGACTATTGATCAGAAGTTTTTCAGCACTCACCAACGTCTCGCTCGGCTATGCGACGGATCACATTCTCACCGCACAGCTTCGAACCAGTGGGGCGCGCTACGACACCGCATCTGCCGTGAACCAGTTTTACGACGGTGTCATTCGCGATATCAGCAACGAACCCGGCGTGCTTGCAGTTGGTGGTGCGACGGTGCTTCCGACGCGCGGACATCTGAGCACAACGTTGCGCATTGTTGGCGAACCAACTGACGAGACCAAACTCCCCGATCTTGGTTATCAGGCTGTGCGTGGGGACTATTTCAAAGTCATGCACATTCCGCTCAAAGAAGGGCGGCTGTACAACGCTGCAGATGAGACAGCAAAAGAGAAGCCGGTCATCATTAACGAAGCGGCAGCAAAGCAATTTTTTCCCAAGGGCGACGCGGTTGGTCGATTAATTCGCATTGGCCCAGATGCTAAAAGTGAGCCGTGGCGCATTGTTGGCGTAGTGGGTGACATTCGCGACGAGGGTGTTGATCTGCCCGGTCGTCCAATGATGTTTGCCGACCACGCGCGCGAGACCTGGGATGCGACTCTCAACCTGGTGGTGCGCACTTCGGGCGATCCCGCAACTGCTACGGCCGCATTGCGTCGGGCGGTGAAGTTGCATGATCCGTCATTGGCCATTCGCGACATCCTTTCATTTGAAGATGTGATCGGGTCGAGTCTTGCGCCCCGCCGTTTTGCACTCGGGTTGGCATCATCGTTTGCCGGCGTGGCATTGTTGCTGGCCGCCATTGGTATTTACGGCGTATTGGCTTATTCCGTGACGAATCGAACGCGCGAATTCGGCGTCCGTCTCGCGCTTGGTGCGAGCCCGGGCAGCGTGGTTGCGCTTGTGCTCAAACACGGATTAGTGTGGTCGTCGCTTGGGTTGGTCGTCGGCATTTTCGGCGCAATCGCAGCGGGAAAATTGCTCAGCAGCATGTTGTACAACGTGAGTGCTGTTGATCCAACCACGTACGTGTTGGTGGCGCTCGCTCAGCTCACGGTGGTGGCGCTGGCGTGCATCATTCCGGCATTGCGAGCAACGCGCGTTGATCCGCTGGCGAGCATGCGGGCGGAATAACGGGTCCAGTGCTGCACGGCAAAAAAATGATCGCGGATTAAGCGGAAACAAAACGATCTATGCGAGACCAGCGATTGGGGCGCCGGTGACTTTGCTCAAAGCAGGACGCAGATCGCGCGGATTGTGCTCCCGTCCCAAATACTTTCCAATCGGACACAACCCTTTATGGACATAGTCTGTCTATCCCTTAGATTGACTATGTCTCTAACCGATGCTCATGACCAAACGCGAACTGCTCCCAGGCCTGCTCGACATGCTGGTGCTCAAGACTTTGAGCGCACAAACCATGCACGGGTACGGCATTGCGCAGCACCTGCAGCGTCTGTCAAAGGAAGTCATCAGTGTCGAAGAAGGTTCGCTCTACCCCGCGCTGCAGCGAATGCGGCAAAAGGGGTGGATCAAAGCCGAATGGGGGCAAACCCCCAATAACCAGCGCGCGCGATACTACACGATTACCACGCTGGGCAGCAAACAGCTTGGCGAACAGGAAGAAGGATATGCCGAATTGATGGCGGGCGTGCGGCGCATCATGAAGCCGGCGTGAACATTTCCTGAACGGAGCTCGACATGCGCGAAACGATTGCTCGGCTACTCGATTCGATGCGCCGCGACAAACTGGATCGTGAATTGAAGGAAGAGTTGCGGTTTCATCACGAGCAACTCAAGCGCGATCTCGCGAATTCAAATTCCAGTAATGCGCTTGCGTCGCATGCCGCCGCGCAAAGGATGGGCAACATCACGTCTGTGCGTGAAGCGGCGCGCGAGCGGTGGTCCATTCCGTGGATGGATAATCTGCAGCAGGATGTGCGGTATGCCGCGCGTGGCCTCCTTCGCAATCGAGGATTTACGACCATTGTTGTATTGACGCTCGCGATTGGACTCGGCGCAAATGCCGCGGTGTTCTCGTTGCTGAGTAGAATATTCTCGGATGCGCCGGCCGGGATGACCGACACCGCAACACTGCGGCGACTCTATGCATCGTCGCCGCAGTCTCCCGAGTTGTGGGATGGGTTCAACTATCCACAGTGGCGGGATTTGCAAATCGCGCTCGCTGGCCACGCAGCAACTGCGTTTGCACCAGACAGTGTTCGTATTGGCGGCGAAGATGATCCGGAAACTGTTGGCGTCACTTATGCTGACGCATCCTATTGGTCAG
>JBDTTO010000766.1:0-2531 GCA_039930585.1 Gemmatimonadaceae bacterium | reverse complement strand
CGCATACGCTCAACATTCCTGTGGCCGCCGTACCCGGAATGATGGACGCGCCCCAGGCGTGGGGCACGAATCGTTTGATTCGCGATGGCGCGCACGTGATCACCGAACCCGACGATGTACTCGCGTTGCTCAACGTCGATGCATCGCCAGTGGTTGGTCCGTTTCTCTCGGGCGAAGATGCGCAACTGTGGGATGCACTCACAAACGGCGCTGCGGATGTTGCGACGCTCGCGAAGCGCTCCGGACTGACGACGCGAAATGCGGCGGCGTCGGTAAGCGCACTTGAAATCGCGGGGCTCGTTCGTGTTGATCACACCGGCTTCATTCATATCGCAACAGTTGGTGTGCGACTGTGACGGTGGCAACTGCCGTTGAATATCGGCACTGCTACGTTCACGTTCCGTTTTGCGCGCGCCGCTGCAGTTACTGCGACTTCGCGATTTCGGTGCGCAAGACGGTGCCGTGGGAGGAATATGCGAATGCGTTGGCCGCCGAATGGAACGCACGCAATCTAAGCGCGAACGCTCCACTCGAGACTTTGTATTTTGGTGGCGGAACGCCGTCATCGCTTGGCGCAACTGGCGTGCATCGAGTTGTGGATTGGGCCCGGTCAGTCGCACCGTTCTCGCCGAACGCCGAAATCACGCTCGAAGCGAATCCCGAAGACATTTCGGCCGCAGCTGTTGCTGAATGGAAAGCGGCCGGCATCAATCGGCTGTCGATTGGTGTTCAGAGTTTCGACGACAACGTGTTGCAATGGATGCATCGCGTGCACGATGCCAACGCTGCACTGCACGCTGCGCAACTCGCGCGTGATGGTGGCATTGATGCGTTTTCGATTGACCTGATTTTTTCGTTACCAGATGTACTGCAGCGCGACTGGAATCGAGATCTCGACATCGCGCTGTCACTCAACGCCGATCACATCTCGCTGTACGGACTTACCATCGAACCGCACACGCCGCTTGGCAAATGGGAAGCGCGCGGCTCGGTCACCGTCGCATCCGAAGAGAGTTACGAAGAGCAATTTCTCGCCGCGAATGTCCAGCTGCGCGCCGCGGGGTATGAGCACTACGAAGTGTCCAACTTCGCGAAGCCTGGAAAACGCGCCGTGCACAACAGCGGGTACTGGCGTGGCGTTCCGTACATCGGACTCGGTCCATCTGCTCACGGCTTTGACGGCCACACGCGTCGGTGGAATCAGTCGGCGTACGCGGAGTGGCAGCGCACGGTGGCTACCGGGACAGACCCCGAAGCTGGTCACGAGGAGCTAACCGCCGAGAACCGATTGACCGAGGACGTTTATCTGGGTCTCCGCACCCGCGACGGGCTCGCGGTGAACCAATTGGACCGCCCGCTGATTGATCAGTGGATGGCCGCCGGCTGGCTGGAACACACCTTTTCGGGCGATTCAAGCCGAGTTCGCTGCACGCCAATGGGCTGGTTACGGCTAGATGCGCTGGCCAGCGCCTTGACAGCACTCCGAAGTCATTGATAGCCTTACACTTATGGCACACGTAGCAGAACTCAACGAACGGGAGCGACGCGTCCTCGAGGCCGTTATCCGCCGCTACGTGGAAACCGCCGAACCGGCGGGGTCGCGAACATTGTCGCGCCACTTCGGTTTGGGCGTGTCGCCGGCCACGATCCGCAATACGATGAGTGACCTCGAGGAAAAGGGGTACCTCTACCATCCTCACACCTCGGCCGGACGCGTCCCGACGGACAAGGCGTATCGCGTGTACGTCGATTCGCTCATTCGCGTGGACGCGGTTACCCGCGCGGATCGAAAGAAGCTGGCAGAGGAAATCTCCGCTGGCGGCTCGGCGATTGAAGCCATCCTGATGCGGGCGGCGCAGTCACTTGGCGTGTTGACGCAGGAGCTGGGCGTCGCCCTCGGGCCTCGTTTCGACAAAGCCACGCTTTCCCGCCTTGAGCTGGTTCGCGTTTCGGCCGAACGGTTGCTGATGGTGATCGCTCTGACCGGCGGTGCCGTTCGCACGATCTTTGTTGAAGTGCCCGGCACCATCGCCGACGAGGCGCTGGTCGAAGTCGCGATGGTCCTGAATGAGCGGCTGGCTGGCCTGACTTTGGAGATGGTTCGGACCTCGCTGGGCGCGCGTTTGCGCGACGTAACCACCAAACCCGTGGCAACCGAGTTACTCAACATCTTTGTCCAGGAAGGCGAGCAGGCGTTTGGCCGAGCGTCTGATGCGGCCGAGACCGTGGTTATTGGGCAGGCGTCGCTTTTGGCGGACAAACCTGAATTTGCCACCTCCGATCGGCTTCGGCAGATCATCGAACTGACCGAGACTCGTCAGCGTCTCACCACGTTACTGCAGTCCAGATCGGGCGCTCCGGGGCTGTCGATCACCATCGGCAACGAACATGGCGACCCGCGTATGGAGGGGTTCACTGTGGTCACGGCGGAGTATTCGGCCGGTTCGCTGAGCGGCGTGATTGGGGTGATTGGGCCAACGCGCATGCCGTACGACAAGGTGATCGCGCTGGTGCGACACACCTCCGTGCTC
>JBDTTO010000765.1:0-2543 GCA_039930585.1 Gemmatimonadaceae bacterium | reverse complement strand
AAGCGACAACGGAATTCGTCGCGACACATCGTACGAACAACTGTCGGTGTTGAAGCCCGCGTTTGACAGGTTGTACGGCACAGTGACAGCGGGAAATGCGTCGCCACTGACGGATGGTGGTGCGGCCGTGTTGCTGATGTCCGAGGAACGCGCGAAGTCGCTGGGCTACGAACCAATCGCATTCATTCGCTCATACGCATACTCGGCGATTGATCCAGGTGAGCAATTGTTGCAAGCACCGGTTTTTGCGGCGCCTGTCGCATTGCAGCGTGCGGGATTGACGCTCAAGGATATGGATCTCGTTGACATGCACGAAGCGTTTGCGGCGCAGGTGTTATCCAACATTCAGGGATTCGCTTCGCAGTACTGGGCCGATCGTGCAGGATTTCCGGCTCCGGTTGGAGAAATCGATATGGACAAGTTGAACGTGATGGGCGGATCCATTTCGATTGGCCATCCATTTGGGGCGACTGGCGCGCGCATTGTCACAACCGTCGCAAATGAATTGAAACGTCGCGGCGGACAGTTCGCGTTGCTCACGGTTTGCGCTGCGGGCGGAATGGGTCACGCCATGGTGTTGGAGCGCGCGTGAGCACAAACGAGAAGCCGGGCGCGTTTGTCGCCGACATCGAGTTGATGGACGACTGCCGCAGCCTGGGCATCAAGCTGGAAGCCGAAGGCAATGTCGCGGTCGTGTCGTTCGATGCGCCAAACGCCCCCATCAATGTGTTGAGCAGCGCAGTCGGCGATGCATTTTCCCGTTTGTTCGACATGATCGAACTGAACCCGATGTACGTGGGCGCCGTTCTGTTAAGCGCCAAAAAAGACACGTGGATTGCGGGCGCGGACATCGAAGAACTCGCGATGCTTCGCACACCGCTGCAGGGCGAAGAGCTGTCGCGTGCGGGCCATGTCGTGATGAACAAGCTCGAGTCGATGAAGAAGCCGGTAATCGCGGCGATTCATGGTGCGTGTCTGGGTGGCGGTCTTGAAACGGCGCTTGCGTGTCGACATCGCATCGTCACCGATCACCCGAAGACCGTACTCGCATTTCCCGAGGTGCAGTTGGGGTTGTTGCCCGGTGCCGGTGGAACGCAACGATTGCCACGCACCGTGGGTTTGCAGGCGGCGTTGGACATGATGCTCACGGGCAAGAACATTCGCTCGAAGAAAGCACTGCAGATGGGACTTGTACACGAGATGGTGCATCCGGCCATTCTTGTTACGATTGCACTTGATCGCGCACGGAAGCTGGCACGTGGTGAAAAGTTGCCGCTCAAGGAACGCGAACACGGTGCGACGAATATCCTGCTCGAAGACAATCCGATTGGACGCGCCGTTGTGTTTCGTCAGGCGCGTGAAACGGTGCTCAAGAAAACGAAGGGGCACTTTCCGGCACCGCTCGCGATTATCGATGTCGTGCACAAGGGATACTCCGATGGCGTGACGGCGGGTTTTGCCGAAGAAGCACGTCGGTTCGGTGATCTCGCGGTCAGCGACGTGTCCCGTCAGCTCGTGTATCTGTTTTTTGCGACGACGTCACTCAAGCGCGATTCCGGATTGCCGGGAGGCGCTTACGTGAAACCGCGCGCAATCAACAAGCTGGGAATTCTTGGTGCTGGATTCATGGGCGCGGGCATCGCGTCGGTCGCTGTGCAGCAAGGCACAATGGTGCGGTTGAAAGACGCTTCGAACGATCGCGTGGCGAAGGGTTATGCCGCTGTGCGCGAAGTGGTGCTAGAGCGACTGCGCAAACGTCAGATCACTCGCACCGAAAGCGACAACATGATGTCGCTGGTTGGGCCGACGCTCGACTACAGCGGATTTGCCAATACCGATCTTGTTATCGAAGCGGTGTTTGAAGATGTGAACGTGAAGCACACGGTGCTCAAAGAAATTGAAGAAGTCGCGCCGCACGCCATCTTTGCATCCAACACCAGCACGATTCCCATTCGGGATATTGCAAGCGTAGCCGCGCATCCCGATCGCGTGATTGGCATGCACTTCTTTTCGCCGGTGCACAAAATGCCGTTGCTGGAAGTGATCGTGACGCCAGCGACGAGTGCGGAAACAACAGTGACGGCCGTTGAATACGGTCGCAAACTTGGCAAGACAGTCATCGTGGTGCAGGACGGTCCCGGATTCTACGTGAACCGGATTCTTGCGCCGTACGTCAACGAAAGCGGCAAGCTGTTGGATGATGGTGCGAGCATCGAATCGGTGGATGCCGCCACACTGGAATTTGGTTTTCCAGTGGGGTCGTTGACGCTGCTGGATGAAGTGGGTCTCGACATTGCCGGAAAGTCAGGCGCGATTCTCGCGAAGGCGTTTGGCACTCGCATGGAACCCTCAATCACGCTCCAGCGCATCATCGAAAGCGGCAGACAGGGCCGAAAATCGAAGAAAGGTTTTTACATCTACGACGAAGACGGCGAACGCACGGGTGTCGATTCGTCGATTTACGCGTTGTCGCCCACAAGTGCGGCGCGCAAAGAGTTCGATCGCCAAACGATACAGAATCGCGTCGTGCTTCCCATGCTGAA
>JBDTTO010000764.1:0-2549 GCA_039930585.1 Gemmatimonadaceae bacterium | reverse complement strand
GAACAGCGTCGCGGCGAAGCACACCGCACAATTGCACCAACGTTATCAGGCAACGAACCGCGCGTTGGGCCATATGCGATTGTTGGCAAAGTGCGCGCCGATGGCACAATCCT
The DNA here is from genome assembly GCA_039930585.1 of Gemmatimonadaceae bacterium. Taxonomy (GTDB): domain Bacteria; phylum Gemmatimonadota; class Gemmatimonadetes; order Gemmatimonadales; family Gemmatimonadaceae; genus Gemmatimonas. Next base: position 2,436 of record JBDTTO010000764.1, on the reverse strand, counting down.
GAATGGTTGGGATGCGGCCATGCATCGCGCCGTATGGATAATCTCGCAACCGGAAGATGCGCCCGAAGCAACCGCCGCTCGTCGCACGTTGTCACGCTTGACGAGACTGCGTTGGGTGGGTGGTCGTCGCGGTGCGGGCGATTCGTGGGATGCATTTGAAGCGCCAATTGGCGAACCGCTGAGTGCACGACTCACACGAGATGTAACGTGGCCAGTCCAACAGAATTGGTTGCTCGACATCAGTAGCGAGATGCTGGCAGCGCAAGCTGACGGTACATCGTTGCGTGGGCTGTCCGCCGATTCGATCTGGGTAACACCAACTGATCGCATCGTATTTCCGGAGAGCGCAGTTGCCGACTCGCTGGCGTCTGCATCCACGGCTACAAATTCGTCGCTGGTCGCGCAGTTGTTTGAACGGATTCGTGCAGCGCGCAGATCGAACGCACCGCTTCCCGGTTATGCCGTACGCACGATTGCCGACGCCAGTGCAACGCAAGACCCCGAACAGATTCGTACGCTGGTGCAGGCGACGCTGGGGCGTCCGGTTGCTGTCACGAGAGCGCGTCGCGCTGCGATTCTCGTCGCAACGCTGACACCGATTGTGCTGTTTTCCGTGATTGGCTGGGTTAGTTCAGCGCAGGCAGCACGCGTTGATCCCAAGGGATACACAATGGCGGGCCTGGTATCGTTCGTTTCGGACAGCGCCAGAACAAATGCCGACAGTGTGAAGAAACGCGCCGCTTCCATGGCGACCAATCCCAAAGGCTCCTATCGCATTGCGCGCGCGATGGAGTCCATCGGACTTCTGCCGGTAATTGTCCCCGATACAATCACACCGGCGGATACGTTGCGTCGTCAACGACAGTTGGCCGAAGTGTATCTGGCAACGGTATTGGCGGCGCGAGCACACGACACCGCATTGGTGAGTTCGTTTGGACGGTCTGAATCGGAAAAGAAAGCACGGCTCGCGATCTTGCAACGTCACGCCGTTGTTGATTCGACCGAAGCACGGGCAGCGCGTCAACTCGTGGACAGCGTTTGGAAAGGAGTCATTCCCGGCAACGACCTTGGCACACTCGTAAAATTCATACCGTATGTTTTGCTGGCCACCACGATCACTATTGCGGCAGCAATATCGCTGATATTCGGACTATTGGTGCGGCGCGGGCCGTTGATGCGCGGATTTCAGCTTGATCTCATGACCGCAAGCGGCGCGCCGGCGGGACGCCTTCGGTTGCTCATTCGTAACGTGGTTATCTGGTGCGTTGTGCTGGTGCCAATTCCGTCGGTCATCTATGCACCGCGTTTGTCGATTAGCGCGTTGGGAACAATGCTCGAGGTCAGTGGCGCAGTGTTCGCGATAATCTGGATCGCCGCAGTATGGTTAAGTTTGCGCACACCTTCGCGCGGCGTAGCCGAACGCATTTCCGGAACATGGTTGGTGCCGGAGTAGGCGTAACCTCATTCGCGCGAATAACGTAACAGTTGGTTGGACTCGAAATCGATGCCCGATCGCGGGTTTCGTGTCGAAATAGGGCGCGTTATTTCGCGCGTTATTTCGCGCGCTTGTCCACCACAACAGCACCGCCTTTCATCACCCACACCACGTGATTCACCACGACGTCAATGTCGTTCAGCGGATTTCCCTCTACGGCCACGATGTCCGCAAAAAACCCCGGCGCAATTTTGCCGAGTTTGGATGGCATGCGAAGGAGCGCCGCGGCATTTGTGGTTGCTGTCGCGAGTGATTGCGCTGGTGTCATTCCCGCTTTCACAAACCACGCCAACTCGCGCGTATTTTCGCCAAACATCCAGTAGACTGCGTCTGAACCCATCGCAAACTTGATCCCTGCTTTGTGCGCGCGTCTGGCAGTTTCGAGATTCAGCACGCGAAATGAATCGAGCGAAACAACCTGCGCCGCTGTGTATCCGAATAGTTTCGCGTTCTCTGCGTAAAAGCGATTGTGATCAATGGTTGGCACATACACCGTGCCCGTGTTCGCCCACTCGGCAATGGTTGCATCAGTCAATCCCGCCGGGTGTTCAATCGATTCTGCGCCCGCACGCAACGCAGCAACGCCGCCAGCCTGGCCATACGAATGTATTGCGATCGGTTTGCCAAAGTTGTGCGCCGTTTCACTCGCAACGCGCATTTCAACGTCACTGAATGTCTGATCGCCCGTGACATTTTGAAAGCTTCCGGTTGAACCGTACATCTTGATCCAATCCGCACCGGCATCAACCTGCGCTTTGATCGCTTCCTTGATTTCCAGCGTGTCAAATACCCGGCCTCGCGCGGCAGTTGACGGAGCACCCGCACGCGGCGCCGTTGTAACTTTACTAAGTCCAAATCCAGCGACGAACATGCGCGGACCAACCATCACACCCTTATTGATGGAATCGCGCATCGCAATGTCTGTGTAGTTCGATGCGCCG
>JBDTTO010000763.1:0-2554 GCA_039930585.1 Gemmatimonadaceae bacterium | reverse complement strand
CGTAGGCATCGGCTTTGAGCATCGCGATAATGGGCACACCTGCGCGCGCGGCCAGTCGTTGGGCGTTACGCCGAATGCCTGCGAGATTTACTTCGACCCATGCCGGAACTTCACGCACCATCAGTTCTGTTTGATCCACTCAGCAATATCAACCAGAACCTGTGAATTCACGACCTGTGGCTTCGCGTAATCGGCGATACTGGGCGTGCCCGTGCTTTCGGTGAACGTGTGCGACAGCGTTGGATATTGTTTGACCGTGAGATTGCGTCGCGGCCCAACGGCCTTCACCCATTCGTCCAGATTTGCTGCGGGCATTTCGAAGTCGCGTTGGCCTTGCAGCACAAGAACCGGAAGTTTGAGGCTGCGGAGGACGGATGCCGGATCGGGGGTGTTCATGTCGAGCCAATATTTTGGGCTTGTGCCGCCCAGTCCGCGCATCGGTTGAATGTCGAACGAATCTTTTGCAGTGAGTGCGCGAATGCGCTCGATGCTTGGTCGGATGGGTTGTAGCTGGTAACGCACTTTGAATGAGTCGGCGCCGGCCATCGTGATTTTGTATTGCAGCTGTTGCTCCATCTGATCGGCGAGATGCACTTGTGTTGCGCCGGCCATAATGATGATGCCGGCGAGTGCGGCTTCTGTTTTCGCAATGCGCGGTGCAACGATGCCGCCGAGTCCGTGGCCGGCGACGAAAATCTTCTTTGGATTGAGTTCAACTTGACTGCGCAGCAAACGCGCAGCGGCGACGGCGTCCTGCACTGTTTCGTCAAAGACAGTGAAGCCGGCGCGTGCAAACCACGATGGTTCGGTGCGCGATCGTTTTTCGTAACGGAGAACAACAATGCCACGTTGCGCGAGGCCCCAGGCAATGTCACGAAAGGGCCGAACTTCGCCGATGGTTTCGTCGCGGTCGCCGTCGGCCGTGCCGTTGTGAACGAGTACGACGCCGGGAAACGGTCCTTTGCCGACAGGTAACGTGATCGTTGCGGGCAGTGGAATTGGGCCGGGAACGACGGTGTCGCGTTCGATGATGCCGGCGGGAAGCGACTGCGCGTGCAGCGTGGTGTACGAGGTGATCATCGTCGCAGACAGGATCATCAGCAACGCTGAGAACAGCGCGCGAAAGCTTGAGCCGCTTCGTGTTGCGGCGAGAGGTTGGCCAGACAGCGGTATCATCCCCTGCAACTTAACCAGCGAGCGGGGCGAGGGCTTTGTTTCGGTGCAACCGGGCCCGACTCGACGCATTGCGGAGCTTAGATTTGCATGCGTACGGTGGACAACACTCAGCAGAATTTGGAGATCTGATGGCGGACGAAACCAATCCGGCAAACGTTGAAGGCGGCGCGATGAATGCGAAGCTCGGCCACACTCCCGCACCGCGCTCACTCGCGGATGCAGTGGTTCTCATGCGCGACCTGCGTACGCGCTGCGAGTGGGACAGAGCACAAACGCACCAATCGCTGCGACCGTATCTGCTTGAAGAAGCACATGAAGTTGACGATGCCATTGTTAGCGGCGACGATGCAACGCTGCGCGATGAACTGGGAGACTTGTTGTTGCAAGTGCTGTTTCATTCCGCGGTTGCCGAGGATCGCGGCGCGTTTGACATCACCTCCGTTGCAGGTGCGCTCGTTGAGAAGATGCACGTGCGTCATCCGCATCTCTATGGCGACGGTATCAAACGTTCGTGGGAAGGCATGAAAGCAAGCCGGGCCAAGCGCAGTTCGCTGGATGAAGGGATTCCACTTGGCCTTCCTGCCCTGCACCGCTCACACCGTTTGCAGGATCGCGCCGCCGGTGTTGGATTTGATTGGCCTGATACCGATGGCCCAATGCTCAAGGTTCGCGAAGAAGCTGAAGAAGTCGCCGAACTGTTGCCGAACGCCACAGCCAATGCAGACAAACTCGAAGGTGAACTTGGAGATTTGTTGTTTGCAGTTGTGAACTTGTGTCGCAAGAGCGGAGTGCACGCGGGACTCGCGCTGGATCGCGCGAACAACAAATTCACCGCGCGTTATGCCGCGATGGAGACGATTGCAACAGCGCGCGGATTCGTGTTCGCAAGTTTGACGCTAGCGCAGCAGGATGAACTCTGGGATGAAGTCAAGGCGGGCGAACGAAAAGTGTCCGCGTAAAAAGATCCCGCGCGCAATCAAGAGAGATCGCGCGCGGGACATTGTAAATCTGTCTAATCGTTGCGCGAACTACGGGCGCAAGCGGTGCATCAAACGCGGGAATGGAATGGCTTCGCGAATGTGCGGCAACCCGCAAATCCAGGCGATCGTGCGTTCAAGGCCAAGTCCGAAGCCGGAGTGCACAAAGGTGCCGTACTTGCGGAGATCGAGATACCAGCCATACGCCTCAACTGGCAATTTCTCTTCGATGATGCGCGCCAGCAGACGATCGTAATCATCTTCGCGTTGTGAGCCACCAATAATTTCGCCGTACCCTTCGGGTGCGAGCAGATCGGCACACAATACTGTGCGCGGATCGGCCGGGTTTTCCTTCATGTAAAACGCTTTCGCTTCCTTCGGATAATTCGTCACGAACACCG
>JBDTTO010000762.1:0-2560 GCA_039930585.1 Gemmatimonadaceae bacterium | reverse complement strand
GGTTATCGCGCGCTGCAACTCCTGCACTCGTTCCTGCCGCTCATTCTTGAGCGATTGCGCGACGTCGTCTTCCATGTCATTCGCGCGCGTGCCTTCCTGCGGCGAATACGTGAACACGCCAACCCGATCAAACTGAATCTCCTCGAGAAACTCGAGCAGCGTGTTGAAGTCGTCTTCGGTTTCGCCTGGAAATCCGACGATGACCGTCGTGCGCATCGCGAGATCAGGCACTGCATCGCGATACAACCGCACCTTTTCGCGAATGGTACGCTGACGTTCCGGACGACGCATGCGCGCAAGCACCGCATCGGATCCGTGCTGCATTGGCGTGTCGAGATACCGCACAATGCGCGGATTCGCCGCGATTACTTCGAGAAGCCTCGGCGTAATTCCCGCCGAATACAAATAGAGATTCCGCATCCACGGAATTGACGTTTCGCGCACGAGCGATTCGAGTAACTCCGGCAGCGCAACGCCGTCACGACGATCACGGCCGTAATGCGCGAGATCCTGCGCGACGAGATTCAGTTCACGCGCGCCCTGCAGTTCAAGCAACTGCGCTTCGCGGACGAGATCATCCAATCCAAACGAGCGATGTTTTCCGCGCATCAACGGAATCGCGCAAAACGCGCAACCGTGATCGCAGCCTTCGCTCACTTTGAGATATCGGACGTGCGCATTCCCACCACCAAACACACGCACGCCGGGATGTTCGACAATCGATCCGCCAATCAATCCGCGCGACACAAGCTCCGGCACGAGTTGATCGACTTCGGATGTGCCGAGGAACAGGTCAACTTCGGGGAGCGCGTCGAGCAGTTCTGCTTTGTGACGCTCAATCATGCAGCCGATTGCGATCACGGCCTGGCAGTTACCCGTGTCCTTGAGCTTTGCCGCTTCCAGAATCGCGTCGATGCTTTCCTGCTTGGCGGCGTCAATAAAACCGCACGTATTCACCACGACGACATCCGCGTTGCGCATGTCTGTCACCTGCTCAGCGCCGTGGGCAATGAGATCAGCGAGGTACCGCTCGGAATCAACCGTGTTCTTGTCGCACCCGAGGGTGACTAAGCCGACTTTTAGCATCCCTGAAAGATAGCGCGACCGGCCCCGCTGTGCAGTGCACTTCGTGCATCGAGGACCGGTCGCGCGGGACTACAGTTGGATGACGAAAATCAGCGAAAGTTGCCGAATTTGAGCTCGACCCCAAAATCGCCCTTTCTGAGGAGCGCAATCGCCTCCTGCAGATCATCTCTGGACGGCGATGTGACACGCACCTGATCCGCTTGGATGGACGCCTGCACCTTTCGGAGCTTCGCTTCCTTGATGGCAGCCGCGACCTTTTTTGCCGTGTCCGAATCGAGCGCCATTTTGAGCTTGATCTCCTGACGGAGCGTGTCGCCACCCATTGGTTTCGGATCACCGACATCCAGATTGCGAACCGGCACGCCACGTTTGATGAGCTTTCCGTACAACACGTCGTACAGCGCCGTCAGGCGCATGTCGCTGTCCGCGAGCAACACGAGAATTCCCTCTGATCGCTGGAACTCGATGCTGACCTTCGCGCCTTTGAAATCAAAGCGCTGTACAATTTCCTTGTCCGCCTGATTGACGGCGTTGTCCACTTCCTGCAAATCGACGCTGGTTGTCACGTCGAAGGATGCGTTCTTGTCGGCCATGTTGATGAGATGTTAGTCGAGAAAACTTTCGAGCGTCTTTGATCGCGACACATGCCGCAACCGCGACAACGCCTTTTCCTTGATCTGGCGCACGCGCTCACGCGTAATGCCCAGTAGTGAGCCAATTTCTTCGAGCGTCATCGGTTCCGCTTCGTCCAGTCCGAAATACAAACGCAAAATCTTCGCTTCACGTTCTTTCAAACTCGCGAGTGAATCGACAATCGCATCCGTCAACGCTTTTTCAAACGTTTGTTCGTCGGGCGTTGGATTGATCGTGTCCGCGAGATAATCCAGCAGGCGATTGTCTTCACCCGGTGTGAGTGGCGCGTCGAGCGACAGATGCACCTGGGAGATGGACATGGTTTTCGCCACCTCCTCCTCGGTGATGTCCATGCCCTCCGCAATTTCTGCGTGCGTGGCCTCGCGACCGAGTTCCTGCAACAACGCGTTCGCACGACGTCCAATGCGATGCAACGTGCCCGCACGATTGAGCGGCACACGCACGATGCGCGATTGTTCGGCCAGTGCTTGCAGAATCGCCTGGCGAATCCACCACACGGCGTACGAAATGAACTTGATGCCCTTCGTTTCGTCGAACTTGTGCGCCGCGCGAATGAGGCCGAGGTTGCCTTCGTTAATCAGGTCGGACAGTGAGACGCCCTGATTTTGATATTTTTTCGCAACTGACACGACAAAGCGCAAATTCGAACGCACGAGTTTATCGAGCGCTTCCTGATCGCCCACCCGAATACGTCGCGCCAACTCGGCTTCTTCTTCACGGGAGATCAGCGGGTACGCGCTGATGTCGCGCAGATACTGATCCAGCGACCCTTCCTCGTACGACGACTTCTTTTTCGGGGGCAGCGCCATTGAGGTGTAGC
>JBDTTO010000761.1:0-2562 GCA_039930585.1 Gemmatimonadaceae bacterium | reverse complement strand
GGCCGATCTGATCATCCTCTCAGGCCGGGTCTCGATCAAAATGGCGCCGGTCGTTCGTGCGCTTGAGGAACGTTCAGCGCTCGCCCCGATCGTAATCTCCACTGGGCAGCATCGTGAACTGCTGGCGCAGGCATTAACCGAAGCTGGGATTCACGCGGACATCACGCTTGATCTCATGGTGCCCAACCAATCGCCGTCGGAGTTTGCGGCGCGTTGCCTTGACGCACTTTCGCCCGTGTTTGTCCGCGAACAGTTCGATGCGGTGCTGGTGCAAGGCGACACTACTACGGTTGTCGCGGCCGGACTCGCGGCAACCTGGGCGCACATTCCCGTGGGTCATGTGGAAGCGGGACTGCGTTCGTTTGATTTGCAGCATCCATTTCCCGAAGAAATGCATCGTCGATTGCTGGGTTCATTCGCAACCTGGCACTTCGCACCAACACCACGTTCCCGTCGCAATTTGTTGGACGAAGGCGTGCATCCCGATCGCGTGTTTACAACGGGCAACACGATTGTTGATGCGCTCAAGTCTGTTGATCTCAGCGGTGCATTCGACGACGCCTCGCTGCAGCATTTGCCAAGTGGTCGATTGATCACCGTCACGGCGCATCGCCGCGAAAATCACGGCGCGCCGTTGCTTGAAATTGCGAGCGCGATTCGCACACTCAGCGAACAGTTTCCAGACCTGGTTTTTGTGTTGCCGATGCATCCGAATCCCAATGTGCGATCGGTGTTACGCAACGCGTTTTCAAATACGCCGCGCGTCCATCTCGTTGAGCCAGTTGGTTATCGCGACATGTTGCGGTTGCTCGATCGCAGCACGCTCATTTTGACAGATTCCGGCGGCATTCAGGAAGAGGCGCCAAGTCTTGGTACGCCAGTGCTGATCATGCGCAGCGTGACAGAGCGCCCTGAAGTCGTCACCTCGGGGGCCGGCAAATTGGTCGGCACGCACGCGGATGTGATCATCGCAGAGACGACGCGATTGCTGACCGATGATGTGGCTCGACGCACGATGGAACGCGCACCGAATCCGTTTGGAGATGGGCTGGCGTCAGAACGCATTGCCGACATTCTCGAGTTGCGTTTGCGCGGCCGAATCGCGTCGGGCGGACGAACCGCCGAAATCGGCGGGCGGGCAGTCGACATCGCCTGATTTTCGCGTTCCGGGAACGGGGCGCACGCGGTTACAACTTTAGAGAGCAGCCCCGCATACTGAACCGCAATGTCATTGTAACTCCATACGGCCGGTGAGCTGAGGCGTGGCCTGCGCACCACACCTGATGCCTCTCGGCAACATACGGCGGGCTCATCTGCTTTAGCTTATAAAACAGATGGGCTCGGATTGTGACCTTTTAGTCGCATCTGTGGCAGGAATCACTTATTATCAGCACAGGTCGCTGCGGCATGATTTCTGCTCAGTGTGGGGCAGGTTCTAGTGGCTCCGCGCGACCTCCGGCTTTCGGCCGGTGCAGCTTCTCCTTCGCAACTTACGATGCTTTCCTCACGCATTCTGAACGTCAGTTCACTTCGCCGTTTTGTTGCCGGCGTGGCGGTTTTAGGTGCACTCGGTGCTCCGGGCCTGCTGTCGGCCCAGACCACGGATTTCGAGACACTCGGCTACGGACCCGCGTGCAACTGGGGCGGCGGCTCGGCGTTTTCGGTACTGGACGGAAAAAAGTGGAACGGCTTTCGCCCACTCGATCTGGATAACCTGGCGAATTCGTGCCACCGTTCCACGAACACTGGTTATTCGCAGCTTCAGTCAGGATACGTTGGCGATGTGATTGCCGTGGGCCATGATGGCGCCTGGCTCAGCAGCTTCAGTCCGTTTACGCTCGAGAGCATGGTTGCCGGCGCGGGTTGGCAGAACCCAACGACGCTGACGCTCAAGTTCTATTTGAACACGGTGTTGAAGAGCACGCAGACGATCTCGCTCAACACGTATCAGACGGGCGCGCAGACGTACACGGGCTTCTACACCGGCCCAACGGATTTCATTGGCTTCATGCCTGACTACACAGGCGGAACCGACGAATTCAATAGCCTCGGTGAGTCCTGCGCGGGTGTGACGGGCCCGTGCACGCCGTACCTGTACGAGTCCTGGTTCGTTGACAACATGGTGTTCACACCGCGCACCGTTGTTCTGGTCACGCCGGAGCCCGCAACGTTCGCGATGCTGGGCATCGGTATGGCCGTGGTAGGTTTCGCTGCCCGCCGTCGTCGTCGTCAGTAACAGCGCTACGTAAAGGTGTGTGAAGCCGAGCGCGGTGCGCTCGGCTTCTTCTTTTTTCTGGTAATGTGTGTGGCCGACGCGAAGCGTCGGCCACTTTCGTTTGAGCGAAAGCCATTAAGCCCGCCGTTAAGCTGTTCGGCAGCAGTGTGCGCTTCAGCTATTCCGGCCAATTTGAGGCGCTGCGTAAAGCGAAAGCCATTAAGCCCGCCGTTGAGCTATTCGGTAGCAGTGTGCGTTTCAGCTATTCCGGCCATTCTGGCTTCGGTTATTCCGCTTTCCGGCCAAGGCAGCTCCCCCGCTGTCTGCACGATACTCGCGCGCTCTTG
>JBDTTO010000760.1:0-2562 GCA_039930585.1 Gemmatimonadaceae bacterium | reverse complement strand
ACCGCGCCGCCCAGGTATGCCGTAAACAGCAGTGCGCCCATTGGAGCCGTGCGCGGAATGACGTACAAGACGAGCGCCGCAAGCTCAATCAAGCCAAGCGGCAGGATCACGTTCGCGTTAAAACCAAGTTGCACCGTACCTTCAATGGCTTCTTTCACACGAAACAACTTCATGCTCACATCGAACGTCAGGAACGCGATTGCAATACCGCTCAGTACCCGGCCAAGAATCACTGATTTTGGTGTACGGGCCGACGACGAACGGGCAGCGGGTTGTGATGCGGAATTCAAGATTGCTGAGGTCATAACAGGCTCCGGTTGAGTTGTGCCTTATAGACCGGGACTGCCCTGGAAACTCATCGGTCCTCGTCAAACTTTTTTTACAAAGTCTTTCGAGGACCGATTTGCACGACGGACCTACTCCGAAAGAGTCGGCTAGTTCACCCACTTCATGGGGAGCCCAAAGCGCGGAAACAGTGTTCCCACATCTAGATAGGACGTCATGCCTGTGACGTGATTGTCATCGATATCCAGCATGAGCACCGCCCACGGGGTCTCGCCTCCGTCACGATACTGGGCAAACGCGGGCGTGCCACCGGCTGCCGCAACGGGCACTAATACCGACCCCTTGCATCCAATACCAAAAGTGGTAAGCCAGCGTGCGATGTTGTCGTGCCCCTGCAACCACATCTCGTACGGTGGCATGGATAGCGTTGCTTCTTCACTTAACAGCTTGATGAGTGCGGGCACGTCATACTGCTCAAACGCTTTGACGTAACGCGCAACAAGTTGCGTTTGTTCATCGGACAGTGCGCGCGGAACCACCGATGGATTGCGCGCATCCATGGTGGCGCGTGCGCGCTGCAACGCGCTGTTCACACTTGCAACGGTCATGTCCAGACACTCGGCCGCTTCGGACGCCGACCAGTTGAGCACCTGTGTTAACAACAACACTGCGCGTTGGCGCGGCGGCAAATACTGAAGCGCCGCAACAAAAGCGAGACGAATGCTTTCGCGAAGAATTGCGCGTTCTTCGGGATCGGTATCGGCTTCGGCCGGTAGCGCGAGAATATCCGGAATTGGTTCAACCCAGTATTCACGCTCGCGCTGTGGAAGCGGCATGCCTTCCTGAACCAGCGCGGGCGCGGGCGTGCTTTCTATTGGACGAATGCGACGCCGTTCGGACGATGACAACGTGTCGAGACACACATTTGTCGCAATACGATAGAGCCACGTCTTCATGGATGCCTGGTCGTTGAATCGATCAAGACCCTTCCATGCGCGCAACATCGACTCCTGCACCGCATCTTCGGCATCGAGCACCGAACCAAGCATGCGATAACAGTGGCCTGTAAGGGCCGGACGATATTGTTCGAGTGCGGCAGCAGATGACATGGCTCTATGTGTTCAGCGTTTCGTTCGTCAGCGATCGATCAGGTGCGTTTGGCGTTGTTGTATACACCGTCAATATCGTGCTGCATCTCAGGATAAAAGTCAGTACGGCCACCCGCCGCAATCAGCCGGTCAAATGTGGCCGGGTAGTTGCGACTTGCAAAATCTGTGGGGCGAGCGTGATACGCAAACCAGATTGTGCTGGACAACACAGTGCCGCCGAATTCGTTCATGGCCTCAAGCGGCGCGTTGTGGGCGAGCAACAGATTGATCATCGGGAGGTCACCGTTGGCACCAGCCCAGTGCAATGCAGTCATGCCGTTTGATGCGGCGACATCAACACCGTTCTCCAGCAGGTACTCAACCACCGAAAGCTGTTCGCACTGCGCAGCCACAAGAAGCGCAGTCTCCCGTTGCCGCGCTGTGGCATTCGCGAATAGCTGTTGCACGATATCCTGTCGGCCGAGTACGGCTGCACCATAAAGGTTGTCCAGCTTCGCACCTTTTCTGATGAGGTGCATTGCCGCTTCCGGACATCCATTGGCGAGACACGCTCGCACCATTCCACCATCGTTCGCGTCAACGGCACCAATGACCGCGCCGCGCTCCACCAGCAAGTCAATCAGTGCGAGCTGCACGCCTGCAATGCGCGGATGCGCGCTCGTTGCCGTCAGTCCAAGCGTAGTTGAACCACCACCATACGCATTGCTCTCCGCATCAACCTCGGCACCCGCGTCAATCAGGAATCGCGTGATCTCCACAATGTTTGGCGGCGTAATTTGTCGATAATCTTCGACACCATTGGCGGAGATGTAGTGAAGCAGCGTTGAATGATGTGCGCGGGTTGATCGCTGGCGAATCAAATCGGGATGTTCACGCAACATCGTTTTCAGCAATTCCAGGTTGCCTTCAATGATGGCATCTGCGGCGTCTTCAAATCGTGTGATCGTTGGGTCGGCATTCTTTTCCATCGACCGCACATGTTGCAACAACTTTGGCCAGCTCTCGATGTGATGCGTTCGGGCAATAACCAATTGTGCGTCGGCAAGCGCGAACTCGCGGGCTTTGATTTCGTCGACAGACAAGCCCCGAAAGCGCGGATGATTCCATCGAATGCGATCAAGCGCGCGCTTGTCACCGCTCTCAAACGCTTTGACGAGTTCTTTCGCTT
>JBDTTO010000759.1:0-2570 GCA_039930585.1 Gemmatimonadaceae bacterium | reverse complement strand
CAATTGATGCAGCGTTTGTGGTTGGCGCGACGCTCGATCCACTGTCGGAACGAATTGTGGCATCGCGCGTCGCATCAATTTTCGGAGGAGTAATCGCGGCCGCATTCCCGATTGGCTGCTGATTGTTTGCGTTGCTCGCGCGTTGCGTTGCTTTCTGCTCGGCGCCGGGCGCAAGGTCACTGAGTGCTGCACGCCAATCCGTTGTCGCAGTGCTGTTGAATCGCGGGGCCGGATCCGTCGGCGGTGCGCTTGATGTTGTTGATGTCGCATCCGGCGCAGACTGCGTCAATGCATCCGGTGAAGGCGCACTATTGAGTGGAGTTTGATCGCTGCCACCCTGTTGCGACGCTGGTTGAGCGCGATCCGCATTTGGTGCACCCGACGCTGCGCGCGGTGATGCGCCTTTGCCTGCTGGCGCACCAATCATCTTGAGCACCGCATCAACCGGCAATGCATCCAACACCAACTCGGATTCACCCAGCTCGCGCCGTTGCTCCAAATACAACCGGAGCCGTTCGTGCGCGTTCATCGCGTCGCGGCTCCAAGCATCAGTTCTACGCGATCAATTATTGCCTCGGCCACAGCGCGCTTTGACATAAGCGGTAGTTCGAGCGGGTCGCCCGTGCGATCGACAAACGTCACGCGATTGGTGTCGTGTCCAAATCCTGCGCCCGCCTCAGTAGCATCGTTCACAACCACAAGATCAAGTGCCTTCTCCGCAAGTTTTCGTTTGCCCTCGGCAATCGCGTTGCCGGTTTCGAGCGCGAAGCCAACGATCACCGCGCCGGTTTTGCGCGCATCAATTGTTGTCTTGAGAATGTCAGGCGTGCGTGCGAGTTGCAGTGTGTCAGGCGCTTCGTGCTTCTTGAGTTTGTGCGTTGCTGGTGTCGCCGCTGTGAAGTCTGCAGGCGCCGCGGCCATGACCAACACGTCAGCATCGGGGAGCGCCGCCTTCACCGCCAACTGCATGTCGCCCGTGCTTTTTACGTGCACAACATCTGCACCAATTGGCAACGGCACTTCAAGCGGGCCCGCAATCAACGTCACGCTCGCGCCGCGTCTCCATGCCGCCGACGCAATCTCAACACCCATGCGACCACTTGAACTGTTCGAGATAAAACGCACGGGATCCACTGCTTCGCGCGTCGGTCCGGCCGTGACAACCACGCGTTGACCGCGCAGTGTTTGCGATGACTCAAGCAACCGACCAACGTGTGCGACAATTGACTCCGGTTCCGGCATGCGTCCAGGACCATGCCCTTCACCAACAGCCAACGCTCCTTCATCTGGCGACAACACGTTGTAGCCGATTTCGCGCGCAGATTGCACGTTGCGCTGCGTTTGCGCGTGCGCCCACATGCGGTCGTTCATCGCGGGCACCAATAACACCGGTGAAGTCGCGGCCAGCAAGCATGCGCTGAGCAAATCGTCTGCGTGACCACCAACGGCGCGCGCGATAAAATCTGCGGTCGCAGGCGCGACAACAATCACGTTGGCAGCACGCGCCAGCTTGATATGATCGAGTGCGCGACCCGGCTCGATGAGCGAGGTGTGAACCGGACGTCCGGTTAGCGCTTCGAATGTGATTGCGCCGATAAACTCCGACGCTGCACGCGTGAGGATAACGTCTACCTCGGCGCCCGCCTGCGTGAGCAAGCGGGCCAACCACGCGGATTTATAGGCGGCAATGCCGCCGGTTACGCCCAGCAGTACGCGCTGATTGTCGAAAGGGCGCACGAAGTGAGCGGGCGCTTAAGCGTAGCGTCGATGCGAGGGCGTATTCGTTCTACGCAATTCGTATTGCGGTGGCGAGCGCGGTGGCTCAGCCGCCCGGACGGCGACGCGGATGCACGCGATATTCGATCTGACCTGCTGTGAGCTCCTCAAGAGCACGCGTCGTCAACTTCTTTTCATTTGGCGTGCGCTCGCGAGGAGCATCGTTCAACACGCGCGCAAACTTGGCGGCAATGAGAACGCTGAGATACTTGTTCGCGGCCTTGCCGGTGATGTCGCCTGGTGTAAAAACCTGCATGTTATTCGCCCTTTGAAAAATGCCTGATTTCCTCTTCGAGCTGCGCGATGAGCGCCTCCACCTGTTGCTCAACCGCTTGTACGCGATTGTGCCGCAGTCCTTCAGCGTCGATGATGGCACTCACCTGTTCAACCGCGCGCGCCAGATCGTCGTTCACAACCACATAGTGATACCGCCCTACTTCGTTCATCTCGGCACGCGCATTGCGAAGTCTCGTTAACAACTTCTCACGATCTTCGCTGCCTCGACCCTTCAAACGCGACAACAGAATTTCACCAGAAGGCGGCAGGATAAACACCAACACACTTTCCGGAAACGCGGCCGCAAACTGCCGAGCGCCTTGTACGTCGATATCCATCAACACGTGTCGGCCGGAACGAAGCGTTTTTTCAATTTCCGAACGCAGCGTACCGTACATGTTGCCGTGCACTTCTGCCCACTCGGCAAACTCGCCCCGGTCGCGCGCCGCCTCAAACTCTTCGCGAGAGAAGAAGTGGTAGTCGTGGCCGTTAACCTCTCCGGCTCGCGGGGCCCTCGT
>JBDTTO010000758.1:0-2571 GCA_039930585.1 Gemmatimonadaceae bacterium | reverse complement strand
TGCTGGCGCTGTTTGACGCGGTCGCGATACCCACTTGCTCCAGCCATAAACCGCGGCGCAAAAAGCGATCGTGCCCGTCACCATGCTTGCAATCATCACGGCCGCTTTCGGATCCATACTTGCTCTCCAGTTGATCGGTTGAGTGTATGGAAAACTACGGCCGTCGCGGCGGGGTGTTTCGGGACGATCTCACGCCGGCTTATACGGCGCCTTCACCTTGACCGAAATACTTGTCGTTCCCCATTGAAAACGCAGGATGCCCTCGTCGCGCAGCACCATTGGGAAATGCCATGTCATGGATTCCATGTGCGACTGCGTTTCCGGCATGATGTCCACGCGTAGTGCATCTTTGTCCGGCCCCGCATAATTGAGATGCGACACGTTGGCGGCCTTGCTGACAATGAAAGTCCAGGCGGCATTCGCGCGTGGAATCAACCACAACGAATACGTGCCAACTTTCACGGCTTGTCCTTCCAGCAGCACATCGCGCTTGAAGGTGATGCGTGTTGCCGCATCGGCGCCCGGGTGCCAGATGGTGTCCCAGGGAACGAGCTTGCCAAACAATTCGCGACCGCGTGCAACGGGGCGGCCGTATTCAATATTGATTTCCGTCAGCGCGATGTTCTGTGTGATATGCTGACGCTGGCTGAACGGATAACCTTGCGCACTGGCGGCCACGGGCGACAGCAACAGCAGTGCGATGGCGATCATCGAGAAACGAGGATTCAATTTCGGTGCGGAATGGCGTGGAGAAGTACTCAGGCTAGACAACTTGCATGCGTCTGGTTCCATAAATCAACCACGGCCACCGCGCGATTGCTCAGGCGGCGCCCACGATTTCGAGAATGCGCGCAAAGTCCACTGGTTTGACAAAGTGCGCATTAAATCCGGCTTCACGTGCACGTTCGCGATCGCGATCCTGGCCGTAGCCAGTCATCGCGTAAATCTGCGTCGGATCATCCGCGCGCCATGAGCGCAGCGTCCGACAAACCTCGTAGCCATCCATCGTTGGAAGACCAATGTCGAGGAAAATAATTTCCGGTTCCTGCACGCGTGCGTGCGCAATGCCTTCACGGCCGTCGTGCACTACGACCACACTGTGTCCGTGCGAACGCAGCAGCGCCGCCAGACTGTCGGCAGCATCGCGATTGTCGTCAACCACAAGGATGCGCCGAGGGCGAGCAGGGTTGCCGTCCGGAACATCGATTGGTTGGGCCGGAACTGTCGCTTCGGACTGTTGTGCAGCGGCAACTTCAGTGCCCGGGAGCATCAGTGTGAATACAGCGCCCTTGCCAACTCCATCACTCTCGACGCGCACGTTTCCATTGTGCATTTCGACAAGCTTTTTCACGAGCGACAGACCAATGCCCAAACCACCCTGCGCCATGTCCGGCGTGCGTTCGCCCTGCGAAAACAGCTGGAATACTTCGGTCAACATGTCGGGCGCAATACCGATTCCGTAATCGCGCACGCGCAATTCAATGTTGTCACCATGACGAACAACGCCGACTTCAATACGGCCGCCTTCGTTCTGATACTTGGCAGCGTTATTCAACACGTTGGCTACAACTTGTGTCAGTCGTGCCATGTCACCGCAAACATGCAACGGTCCTTCCGGCATGCGCACCACAAGTGTGTGGCGTCGCTGATCGATCAACGGGCGACTCATCTCGATCGCCAGGTTCATGATCTCCGCGAATTCGATATTGGCGCACTGCAGTCGGATCTTTCCTTCGCTGACGCGCGATACGTCGAGCAAGTCGTCGACAAGGCGGGACAGTTGATTAACCTGACGCTCGATTACTTCGATACACCACGAGTGATCACGATCAGTGCCCTTGTCCTGCATACGCAACAGCGTGACAGCATTGCGCACCGGGGCGAGTGGGTTTCGCAATTCATGTCCCAGCAGCGCCAGAAATTCATCCTTGTGCCGGGCCGATTGCTGAAGCTGCAGTGTCAATTCACGTTGAATTCGAACCGACTCTTCCAGTTCGGCCGTTCGTTCCGCGACTCGAAGTTCCAGGTCGGTCGTTAGCCGCTCGAGTTCGCGCTTCTTGCGATACAACTCAATGAATACGCCAACCTTTGCGCGCAACAATTCGGGAATCACCGGCACAGATACGTAATCCACTGCGCCCGATTGATACCCTTTCAGCCGATCCAGATCACTCAGGTGAACGGCGGAGACAAAAATGATTGCCGTTTTCCGATAACGCGGATGTCCATGAATGATTTCGGCGAGCTCGAACCCATCCAGTTCAGGCATGCTGACATCCATCAGCACAACCGTGATTTCGTTTTTCAGTAAATGTTCAAGCGCTTCACGACCGGAGTTGGCCTTGATCAGATTTTCACCCAACTCCGACAACATGGCTTCGTACGTCAGGAGCTTTCCTGGTTGATCATCAACCAGGAGGATGTTCACCTTGTCCGGAATGCTCGCCGAAAGAGTCATCGTTACCGGTGCAACCAGAGGCGCAGCGCCGACAACAGCTGCTCTGTATTCACGGGCTTCGCGAGGTAATCAGAGGCACCGGCTTCGAGACACTTTTCGCGATCGCCCTTCAT
>JBDTTO010000757.1:0-2574 GCA_039930585.1 Gemmatimonadaceae bacterium | reverse complement strand
CTGGCCAACACGGCTGCTCTGATCGGTGGTTTGCTTGCCCTGTCCCCCGTTTCGGGATCATTGGCGGCACAAGCGGCTCCGGCCGCGTCCAAGTGCGATGTCAACCAGGATAAGCCCAAGGAATTGGCGCTGGCCTACCTGAGCTTCACACGCGTGTCGTCGAGCCCAGTTGGGCCGGCGCGTGATCCGCTTATCAAAACGATGCTGCGCGATCTGATGGACAAACCCGAAAAGTTTGCCAGCAATCCAGGCGGCTACAACTACATCCTCTCGCAAGTGCTGACGATGGCAGCTCAGCAGCCAGATGGCGTAGTGCCCAAACCACGCAGCGCGATGGGACTGACCTCGCGTCCAACCGACATTTTCGACGTCTCGGTTGAATTGGATAGCGCATACAGAAGGTGGGAAGCCGCAATTCCCGCGTGTGCCGCTGACATCGCGATTCAGCGCAACAGCGAAGCGTGGTTGGCGGTAACGAACAAAGCGTTTTCATTCGTGGAAAAAGGACCGGCGGACAGCGCGGGTTTTTACGCGAAGCGTTCCATCATGCTTGCGCCCAACAATCCGTTTGCACACCACATTCTGGCGACGGTTGCACAAGGCAAGAACGACATGGCCGGTGCTGTACCGGAGTGGACGGAAGTCGTGAAGCTCGCCGCCGCGGATACGTCGTTCAAGGACATCAAGTTGAACGCGTTGTTCTATCTCGGACTTGCCGATCTGCAGGAAGCACAGAAGCTGAGCGGCGATGCGCAGAAAGCCAAAGCCAAAACGGCGGCAGCTTTCTTCAAGGAATATCTGACCATCCACCCAATGAGTCCGGACGCTGCCAGCGTCATGACCAACTGGGCAGGCGCGTTGCAGTTAGCCGGTGATGTTGAAGGCCAGAAGGCGATTTACGCAGACATGGCTGCCAATCCCAGCAAGTACTCTGAAACTGTCTTGGCAAACGCCGGTGTCATTGCATCACAGGCAAACGACATGGCCGCGGCCGTGAAGTTGTTTGGCGGAATGGTGGAAGTGAATCCGCTGTCGCGTGATGGTCTGCGCAACTACGCATCAACGTTGTACAGCCAGGAAAAATTCGTCGAGATGTTTCCGGTACTTCGCAAACTGATTGAAGTCGACCCGAACAACTTCGACGGCGTGATGATGTTTGCGTACGCGGCGCAGGGACTTGAAAAGAACGAGAAGGTTCCGGCCACGAAAAAGCAGTGGACGGATACGTTGGTGAAATATTCAACGGCCGCAGACAAGATGAATGCGCGCGTCGAAGTGACGGGCTTTTCGCGTGCGGCAGAGTCGGCTGACGTGACGCTGCAGATTGAGCAGGCTGGCGCAACGGCAGGCACGTACTCGGTCCAGATGGAGTTCCTGGACAAGTCCGGCGCGGTTGTCACCACGGCCACGGAGTCCGTCGGGCCGATTGCGAAGGGCGAGAAAAAAACGGTGGTCCTCAAGGGCAAGGGCGCAGGCATCGTTGCCTTCCGCTACAAGTCGCTGGGCTGATCACTGCCGGCAGGACATTCAAAAGGGCCGCGCAAACATTGCGCGGCCCTTTTGTTTTGCTCCCGGCAAGGAAAGTCACGCCCACATAGGCGTAATCGTAACCGGCGTCACATTCTTGATGCCTTCGGCATGTATAATCGTCCCCGCATTGTGAAGTGATTTTTTTTTCTGTTTGTCCCACTTTCAAACCACCAATGCGTTCGCTTTTCTCCGCCAATTCGCGCCGATGCGAGTTAGTCTTGCGTGCAGGATCGCGACTAACAATGAAGTGCTGCTTGCCTCTCATGTTGCTGATTGCGGCATGTAATCAGCCGATCAACGCGCCCGCACTCACGCGCGATCAGACGGCACAGCCGGTCGTCGCAGCCTGGAAGCTCAGCGTGGTCCCGGCACCATCAGACGATGGCATGTTGCTCAGCTGGATTTCGCTGCCTGGCAACAACGAATATGCCGTCAAGTGGCGCGTCCCGGGCGCCACGGTGTGGAACGAGCAGTTCGTTGGAAATCGCTCGCATGCGTTTGTCGCGAATTTGTCGCCGACCGTGCGCTACGAGTTCATCGTGACAGCGGCCCGCGGCAACGTTGCGTTTTCGGCGGATACGTTTGCCGCTACCGCACGCACACGCGGAAGCTGCGCGTATCAGGACTACCTGGTTTTTCAGTCCTATTTCTGCTCGCAAACGTCGGCCGATGCCTGGCTCGTTTCGCACGGCTACACCGCGTCCGATCTGCGCTGCCGCAATCAGGTCGTGACAGACTGGGGGTCCGACGCAGGCGATTGCGTTTACAGCGCGGGCAACGGCTTCAAGATGTTGTTGCTGCGTAATGCAGACAGCGTGTATGCGCCGCCAACTAATCCACCAACGGTTGCCGACACACGCAGCATGTTGCGTCACGCCATATGGCCGAAGGGCGATCCGTTCAATTCGCCCGATCGCATTCGACCGACGGTGATGCCGGATCCACTGTCCGGCAACGTGACCAAATACATATCTGCGGTCACGTACCTGTTTGACGCTGGCGGATTTTCGAAGTCGCGCGTGACACGTTTCATCCCTGTTGCCC
>JBDTTO010000756.1:0-2581 GCA_039930585.1 Gemmatimonadaceae bacterium | reverse complement strand
CACGACACCTCCGCCGCTCGGCGATTCGCTCTCGCAACACTCGCCTCCAGCATAGAGCAGCGAATCATGACCTGCCGTGGATCCGGAGCAGAACACGCCCTGATGACCTGGATCACAACTTCAAACGCGCTGCCAACGGCCGACTGGCTTGGCGCGTTCCCCGCGATCAACAATCAGCGGCTGGCGTTCACGCACAATCGAACTGTTGGCGAAAATCGACGTGTCGTGGCGTTGCTCCTATTGCAGCCTGACAAACGCAAAAGACCAAGCGAGTCGTTAACATGAATGATGACTCAACTCGCACTGCTGTTTGACCTCGACGGCACACTCATCGACTCTATTGGCCTGTTGGTGCAAAGCATGGAGTTTGCGTTCGCCGATCGCGAAAACCGACCAACGGTTGCATCGTGGACGGCTGGAATTGGCAAGCCACTGCGCATTCAAATAGCCGAATGGGCAACTGATAGCGACGACGTCGAAACACTGGTCACGTTGTATCGCGAGTTTCAGCACCAACATCTCGAACGACTGACCACGATTTATCCTCACGTCGTGGACGTTCTGCAGTTTGCCAAGGCGCGTGGTCACCGGCTGGCCCTGGTTACAAGCAAAGGACTCGGCATGACCGAACGCTCGCTGGCACACGTTGGCCTTGCCGGAATGTTTGACGTTGAGGTCACGGTCGAATCGACAGAGCGACACAAGCCACTGCCTGATCCGGTGCTGTTCGCGCTCGAGCAACTCAACATGCCCGCCAGCCACGCTGTGTTCGTGGGCGATTCGACGCACGACATGCACGCGGGCCGCGCCGCCAATGTAAAAACTGCGGCCGCCAAGTGGGGGCCATTTTCCTCTGACGAACTCCGCCCCACGTCGCCCGATTTCTGGCTGGATTCGATGCTCGACCTGAAGCCCATTATCGAGCAGCTGGAAGGCCAGTCGCTCTAAGCTGCCCTCGAAGGCGCAAAACTTCGCGCCCGCGCAGCCGTACGGCCGATTCAAACCTTCACGCTCCTCCCGCCGTCCCATTGGGTGACAGCAACGGAGCAATGCTAACTCGGCCAGTGACCGGACCATCCTTCGACAAACCAGCGGTAACAAAGTTCGTGCCCCCCAGCACTGCGGCCCCGCTGCCGAGCGAAGAGATCGTGTCCGGTCCTGACCTGGATTCTGGTGCCCTCACAGAGAGTGCCGATCCGTGGCGCAGCGACGCCATTGCTGCCGCGAAAGGCGACCGCGCGGCCTTTGAACGACTGTACCGCGCACACACGCAACGGGTGTTTTCCGTTTGCATGCGCATGGTCACCGATCGCAACAAGGCAGAAGAGTTGACGCAAGATGTGTTCGTACGCGTCTGGCAAAAACTTCCAACGTTTCGCGGCGATTCGCAGGTATCAACGTGGTTGCATCGCGTCACCGTAAACGTGGTGCTGACAAATCAAAAGTCGGACAACGCAGGGAAAAATCGCGCGGTCAGCGATGATGAAGCGATAGAGCTCACACCAGGTCGGGCTGCATTTGTTGGTGAACGACTCGATCTCGATGCGGCAATAGCACGACTTCCACGGGGTGCGCGTCAGGTGTTCGTGCTGCACGACGTGGAAGGATTTACACACGAAGAAATCGGTGAACAGCTCGGCATTTCGCCGGGTGGCAGCAAGGCGCAGCTACATCGAGCGCGCATGTTGCTGAGACAAGCACTTTCCCGTTGAAACTCGGTATTCCGGATCATGTCTGACTTCAGGCTTCCCATCACTTGCGAACAGTTTGAGGCGCGCGTCTCCGACTACATCGACGGCACGTTGTCGATGAGTGAGCGCGCGATCATGGACGCACACGTGTCGGAGTGTACCACCTGCGCCGCAACATTGGCCGAGGTGAGTGCGATTGTGCGGCAGGCGGCAGTGTTGCCTCCGTTGGTGCCGTCGCGTGATTTGTGGACGGACATTGAGAATCGTCTCGATACGCCGGTCGTTTCCATCGGTTCGGCAAGCACACGCACGGTTAAAGTGCGGCGCGCGGTTTCATTCCGAATGATGGCCGCGGCGGCCGTGTTGTTGATTACGATGAGTTCCGGCGCGACGTATTGGCTTACGCGCGCATCATCCACGACGGGTAGCCAACCGACGCAAGTAGCCAGCACAACGGTGCAGCCGAATACGGTTGTTCCTGCGCACGTTGATGCGACAGCATCGGGTAGCGCGGCACTTCCTGCGACTGCGACGATTCCAGCCACGGCAGCGCCTCGCATCGCGAGTGGCAATGAAGTCGTTGCGGACGTCGACCCTGGCGTTGGTGGACGTACACGCACGCGCTACGCATCAAACAATGGCACCGCCGTCGAGGTGGTGTACGAACGCGAAATCACCGCGATGCGTCGTATTGTCGATGAACGTCTGGGCGATCTCGATTCGACGACGGTGCTGGAGATTGAACGCAACTTGCGCATCATCGACAAAGCCATCAGCGACAGCCGTCGCGCGCTGCAAAATGATCCACGCAGCCGGTTCCTGTCGTCGCAACTTGATCGGGCGCTTGAAAACAAGCTCGACGTGTTGCGTCGCATCGCATTGCTTTGATC
>JBDTTO010000755.1:0-2583 GCA_039930585.1 Gemmatimonadaceae bacterium | reverse complement strand
CAGTCAGCGCATCGAGTGGAATGGAGATGGCTATTCGGTGCGATATCCGTGATCGCACCGGTCCCACAACACGCGTTAGAATTGGTGCATGATTGCCGTCGTGACCGGGTCGTCCGGATTTATTGGTTCACACCTGGTGAACGAACTGCTCGCGCGCGGTGCAACGGTGCGGGCGTTGGTCCGTCCGCAATCAACGCGCACTGGTTGGTCCGCGACGCCATCCGCGAATTTCACGCTACACGAAATTGATGTATTGAATGCGCACGCGGTTGCCGCATCCGAACTCTGGAACGACGCAACGCACGTGTTTCATCTGGCGGGACTGACAACGGCCACAAGTATGGCCGAATTCCGATTGGGCAACGTTGCACCACTCACGAACATCCTGTCCGCGCTCAGCAACCGCGAATCACCACCGCGAGTTGTTGTGGTTTCGTCGCAAGCGGCCGCCGGACCGGCGCGCAGCCGCGAGCTCCCAGTACGCGAAAGCGATACTCCGGCACCGTTGGAATCGTACGGCGTCAGCAAACGCGAGGCAGAGTTAGTCGCAAATTCGTACGCGGATCGATTGCCAATTGCGATCATCCGACCTCCGGCGGTATACGGCCCGAACGATCACGATTTTCTGGCTGCGTTCAAGCAAGCAATCACTCCAGTTGCGCTGCATGCAATTGCGCCCGACCACTGGTTCGATCTCGTTCACGTGAGCGATGTCGTAAACGCACTTATCATGGCCGCAGAAAATCCGCGTGCCACGGGCCAGACCTACTTTCTGGCCTCGGATACATCGCTTCGCTGGCGCGACCTCTACAACATCATCGCCCAATGCGCCGGCACCAAAACTCGGCAGTTAAAGCTCCCGCAACCACTGCTGCGCATTGCGGCGCTGGCCGGCGATGTATTCGGATTGGTGACGAAACGCACGCCGTTGATCAATTCACAAAAGCTTGAACTGGCGCGCCCCGCATTCTGGTTGTGCGATAGTGCACGCATTCGAACAGAATTGGGCTGGCAGCCGCAGATCACTCCCCAGATTGGCGTGCCTCAGACATATCTTTGGTACGTCGACGCTGGGTGGCTTTCCCGCAAGCAGGGCGTCGCTCCGCAACTCTGACATTCGCACCAGGAGCACAGGCGTGAACGCCACTGCCGGGAACGGCATCGCCGAGAGCGAGAATTTGCTGATGCCCGATGACGCGAGGGCGGCGGGCGTGCAAACGCTCGTCGACGTACTCGAGTACCGCGCGCGACGTCAGCCAACGCAGGTTGCGTTTCGTTATCTGCAAGGTGACGGCGTTGAGAAAGCGTCCATCACCTACGCCGCGCTTCAGCAGCGCGCGCGTGCAATCGCCGTGCAATTGTCGCAGCAAATAGTGATTGGCGACCGCGTCATGTTATTGGTGCCGCCAGGTTTGGATTACATCGCCGCCTACTTCGGATGCTTGTACGCTGGTGCTGTTGCGGTGCCTGCCTATCCGCCCAATCCACGTCGCGCTGATCCACGCGTGGCGCGGATGGTCGCCGATTGCGGAGCGCGCGTTGCGATTGTTGGCGGAGCGCTGATGGCGCGCATGGACGATTGGCTCAAACATAGTCCGGAACTGCGCGCGCTGACCTGGCTTGATGTTGACGGTCTGCAATACGGCGACGCATCAGAATGGCGTTCGCCAGATGTAACGACCGCCTCACTCGCAATGCTGCAATACACGTCCGGTTCAACGGGCGACCCGCGTGGCGTGATGATCACGCATGCGAACCTGTTGCACAATTCCGCAATTATTCATCGCGTGAATGAGCACCGGGAAGGCGATGTTGTCGTGTTCTGGTTGCCCCCGTTTCATGATATGGGATTGATTGGCGGTATTCTGCAGCCGATCTATGCAGGCTTGCCAACGGTGTTGATGGCCCCGGCAACGTTTCTACAGCGCCCATTGCTTTGGCTCGAAGCAATTTCGCGATATCGCGCGACCAGCAGCGGAGCACCGAACTTCGCGTACGCGTTATGTGTTGACAGAATCTCCATGGAAGAACGCGCCGCACTTGATCTCTCTTCCTGGCGTACGTCGTTCAATGGCGCCGAGCCAATTCATGCGGAAACCATTACGCGTTTCATCGAAGCGTTTGCGCCAAGTGGATTACGCAACGATGTGGTGTTGCCGTGTTATGGCCTGGCAGAAGCCACATTATTGGTATCCGGCAATTCAAATCGGCAATCGCCGCGCGCGATTCTGGCTGATCGTGCGAGTCTGGAATCAGGCGAACTGCGCCCGTTACAGTCTCACGCCGAAGGCGCCGTCGCGCTGGTCACGTCCGGTCGGCCTGCGATTGAACAGCAAGTGGTGATTGTTGATCCCGACACGTGTGTTACGTGCGCGCCTGGTTCGATCGGCGAAATCTGGATGCACGGAAGCAGTGTCGCCGCCGGTTACTGGAATCAGCGCGAAGCGACGGCTGCCACGTTTCACGCCACGTTACCCGGCTCCGAGCAGTTCTATTTGCGCACGGGCGATTTAGGTGCTCTCGTCGAAGGCGAATTGGTGGTGACCGGACGTATCAAGGATCTCGTGATTCTGGATGGTCGCA
>JBDTTO010000754.1:0-2595 GCA_039930585.1 Gemmatimonadaceae bacterium | reverse complement strand
TGTACTTGCCCACTCGGCTCACCTGAATGCCGATGCCGTACTTTTCCAGAAAGCCCGCGAGAAAGATTTCCTCCGACGCGAGCCCCGGCACCATCAATGCACCAAACGGATCGAGCGTAATGGTCGATGCCGCCGACGCGATGTAGTAGTCTTTCGTCTGCGCGTTCACGAGATACGCGTGCACCGGTTTTTTTGACGTCGCATGAAACGCGATGAGCGCTTCGCGCAGTTCCTTTAACGCCGCGTAACCTGACCCATATCCATCAGCGGTCACGTTGCCACGAATCAGAATGCCGGTTATCCGATCATCATTCGCTGCCGCGCGAACAGCCATGATGGCTGATCGCAACGGCAATTTGTCGTTTGAGCCGGATTGAAGCAGTCCTTCAATCGCCGACGTTGGCTCGAAATTGGCGGGCGCATCCGACAACGCGTCTTCGAGATTTACAATCAGGATCGACCCGTCGCGCACAGACGGCGTGCGCGAACCGGCCGCCGAAGCGGCAATGCCGACCACCAACAGAATCATGCCGACAACAACGATCGCGATGGTCACAAGATTTGCGGCCAGCGCCGCAAAGAACTGCTTCATGCCGGGCTCCAATCAGTCGGGGATTGGAGAAAGCTAGCCAAACACTCAGGTCAGCGAATAGGCGCGTTCCGCTCAAAGTCGTATAACGTCAGGCGACGCAGGCGGTAAAACGCGTCCCAATAACCGCGAAGCGCCTGCACGTACTGCAACAACCCCTGGTCTTTTTCAGTCTGTGCCAGATACAGGTTGTCGATGCCGATGCGGCCAATGACGTAACGGTTCTTGGCGACTTCAAACCGTTTTGTTCCCACCGTATCCGCTTTGGCCGACAACGCCAGCTGTCGCTCGGCTTGCGAGAGCTGTAGTGCCGCAAAGTGCGCCTCTTGTGCGGTTTGCGCGCGCGCGGCCTGCGCCTGCGTCACCACGCGATTGCGATCGGCCTTGGCGGCCTCGATTTGCTCGTGACGGCCGCCCCACTGCACGATGGGCATCTCGACACTCACCTGAAACTGCTGGCTTTGCAGCGGTGACTGAAACGCTGAATTGAAGGTTTGCGCTGATTGGTTGTAACCCACCGCGGCTGACACCGTTGCGCCAACGCCGTTGTTGAGCCGCGCCTCCGTCACGCGACGTTTGGACTGGACGTCCTGCAATTCGAGATCGCGTTCCTGCGAGCGGTTTTTGAGCGCTTGCTGCACCGCAATGGTCGTATCGGCGACGAGCGATGGAATGGCAGCGGGAACACTCACGTTGAGCGGCGTACCCGTTGGCAATCCCAACTGAATGCGCAATGCCGCCGACGCCCGATCAAAATCAAGACGCGCCTGATCGAGCGAGTTACGCGAACGCAACAGTGCCAACTCACTCTGCAGCAAATCGTTCTCGCCAATCTTGCCAACTTCGTAACGGCCTTTGTTAAGCGTATACAACGTGTCATTCACGAGCGAGTTCGCTTCGGCGTTGATGAGCGTCGCACGTGCGGCGAATACGTCGAAGTAGAGATTGCTGGTGGTGAGCGCAATATCTTCGCGCGCTTCCAGATATTGGCGATCGGATACTTCAATTCGAATGTTCTGCTCGCGCGAGTCCCATCGCGCAGTGTTGGGACGGAGCAAGGATTGACGGATACCCACCTGCACGGGTGTCGAGCGCCACAACTTGCTGTCCTGCGTTCCAACAATGTTCACATTCGTTAGTTGCGACGACACAAACAGATCACCGCCGGTAAACGGCAACTTTTGTGCAACGTTCAATCCCAATGCCGCAGTGCGCTGTTGCTGCGGCACAAACTTCGTTGAACCATCGGGCTGCAGCACCTGAATGATGCTGCGATTGTAAATCGGCAGATCGCTGGTGAGCGAGAGTTGCGGAAGCAGACGCGAAGCGAATGCCTGATCGCGCCAACGTCCCGCATCACGCGAACTTGAGGCAATGCGGGCCGAAAAACCCTGACGTTGCGCCATGTCGACGGCTTGCGCGAGCGAAAGTGTGTCGCCGGTTTGCTGTGCATCAGCGGCTGATGAAACACCCACCGCAACAACACTCAGCACAGCGGCGCACAGAGTGCGAATTCCTGTCATTATTCGTACCTCAGGCAAACAACTGGATCCTGTCGCGCGGCGCGCCAGGCGGGAACAATGCCGAAAATCAGTCCAACAGTAATCGACACTCCAAACGCAACGAAGACAGAGATGCCCGACACCATTGTTTTGATACCGGCGAGACTCTCAATGCCGAAACTGATTGTCGCGCCAATGAAAATCCCGGCAAGTCCGCCGGCGAGACTGATCAGCACTGCTTCGGAAAGGAATTGCGCGAGAATGTCCCGCTGCGTTGCCCCCATCGCCCGGCGAACACCAATTTCGCGAATGCGTTCGAGAATCGACGCGAGCATGATGTTCATGATTCCAATGCCACCAACGATCAGTGAGATCGATGCAATGGCACCCAGCACGACGTTGAAGATTGCTTTCGTGCGCTGCTCCTGGCGCAGCAGTTCTTCGGGAATCTTGATTTCGTAGTCGATGACGGAGTTGTGGCGACGCGCCAGCATGCGCTGCACA
>JBDTTO010000753.1:0-2599 GCA_039930585.1 Gemmatimonadaceae bacterium | reverse complement strand
GCGCCAGAACTTCCTTGGGCGACCAGTTCGCGGCGTTCTGCGCGAAAATCGAAGCGGAGGGCAGCAGAAACGCGGCTGCGAGTGTGACTCGCATCAGCGGCGCACCCGCGTGCGGGGTGCCCGCACATCGGCTGCGGAGCAATTGAGGCATGCAAAACTCCCGGCAAAGTGAAACGGCCAAGCACACAGGGGGCGGAGAGCCTCGGCCAACAGTAGCGGCGGAGGCCACGCGCAAAATCTACGCTTGAATGCACTGTTTACCATGCCTAGCTTCGCCGGTATGGGAGTCTCCAACGTCATTTTTGCCGCCTGCCTTGTGGTAGCGCTGGCGTTTTTCACTCGTAGCGCGCTGCGTCTTGCGCGCTGGCTCAAGGTCGGCCATCCGGAAGATCGGACCAACGAGCCCGGGCTGCGCACAAGAAATCTGCTGACCATCGGAGTTCTGCAGAGCAAAATTCTGCGAGATCCGCTGGGCGGCGCCATGCACGCCTTAGTGTTTTGGGGTTTCTGCGTCCTCGCGCTGGGTACGACCGAAATCATGATTCAGGGATTGTGGACGGGGTTCAGCTACAGCTGGATTCTGCCCAATGCCCTGTACGTGTTGTATGTCGCGTCGCAGGAATTGTTTGCGGTGTTCGTGCTGATACCAGTCGCGTTTTTGTTGTATCGCCGATTGGTCATCAAGCCGCGTCGCTTTCATGTCGATGCAGGCGTGCACGGTGGCGATGCAATTTTTATTCTGAGCATGATTGCAGCGTTGATGGTGTCGCTGCTGCTGATGTTTGCGATGGAAGTGCATTTGGGTGAAGGCGGCAGCGGTCGCATTATTTCGGGATTGCTGGCGAAGCCGTTTGCCGGAATGTCGGACAGCACGGCGCACACGATTCAGCTTTCAATGTTCTGGTTTCACGCACTGCTGATTCTGTATTTCCTGAATCACTTGCCGGGCTCCAAACATCTGCACGTGCTCACGTCGTTGATCAACGTGTGGTTCTCGAACACCAGCAAGCCGGGAACCGTTGGCGCGATGCGCCCCATGGATCTCGAAGGCGAGAACGTCGAGCAGTTTGGTGCAAGTGACGTTGAACATCTCTCGTGGAAGAATCTTCTCGACGGATACTCCTGCACCGAATGCGGACGTTGCACGGCGGCGTGTCCGGCCAATCTCACGGGCAAACTGCTGTCCCCGCGCATGATTGTGGTCAAGACGCGCGCACGTTTGACGGAGAAGGCAAAGCTGCAGGATTTGTTGGCCGGTGCTGAACCCACCACCGAACAGCAGGCAGTACTCGACAACAAATTGCTGGACAACTGGATTACCGAAGAAGAACTCTGGGCGTGCACGAGCTGCCGCGCGTGTGTCGAAGAATGTCCAGTGTCGATTGATCAGCTGGACATCATCAACGAGTTGCGTCGCGACTTGATGTTGATGGAATCGCGTTTCCCGGATGAATTGGCGCCGGCGCTGCAATCACTCGAACGCAACGGAAGTCCGTGGGCGTTCAGCCCGTCCGAGCGCGCAGCGTGGGCCGAAGGCATGGAGATTCCGCACGCGTCTGAAGTGATCGCGCGCGGCGAGAAAGTTGATCTGTTGTTCTGGGTTGGTTGCATGGGCTCCTTCGACGATCGCTCGAAGAAAACGACAGTTGCATTCGCACGTATCATGCAGGCGGCAAACGTGCGATTTGCAATTCTCGGCCAGGAAGAAACGTGTCACGGTGATCCGGCGCGTCGCATGGGTAACGAGTATCTGTACCAGACGCTGGCGAAGGGTGTGATCGAAACGCTGAATGGTTACGACATCAAAACCATCGTGACGTCATGCCCGCACTGCTTCCATCAAATGGGCAGTGAATTTCCGGATCTGGGCGGACATTACGAAGTCATTCACCATTCGCAGTACATCGAGCGCCTGCTCGCGAAGAACCTGGTGCCGCTCAGTACGGATCAAGGCAAAGCCATCACAATGGCGTACCACGATTCGTGTTACCTGGGTCGTTACAACGATGTTTACGAGGAGCCGCGTGTCACGTTGCGTCGCGCGCTGCCCGTTGTGAATCTCGTCGAGCCAGTACGCACGAAGAGCCGAGGCTTGTGCTGCGGCGCGGGTGGTGGTCGGATGTGGATGGAAGAAACTGCCGGCAAACGCATCAACGTCGAACGCACAGAAGAACTGCTCGCAACAGGCGCCGACACAATCGCTGTTGCATGTCCGTTTTGCATGACGATGATCGCGGATGGCGTGAGCGGTACGGGACGCGAAGTCCCTGTGCTCGACATTGCGGAAGTCGTCGCTGATCGGTTGGCGGTGCCGGCTTCGGTCTGAGTTTCGTGGGAGAGTCGCCTACAACAGCTTGAGCCGAAACCGACGAATCGTCTGCTTGATCCGCTCACCCTCGGTATACGGAAACTCCTCGCGCGACACAACCACAAGTCCGTGCACAGTCGCCTGTTCGAGAAATACATCCAGTCCGCTGCGTCCGGGATCAGCAATCCACGCCTCACCATCCGGCTTGAGCGTGGCTGCAATGGCCGCAGCTACCAACGTGCCGTACGGACGCTCGTACAACACGTCTGCCGCCATCACTACGTCGAACTT
>JBDTTO010000752.1:0-2599 GCA_039930585.1 Gemmatimonadaceae bacterium | reverse complement strand
GGTGTTCGACCAATGGGATCGATCAATGGGGTCAGAGTCGCCGAAATATGGTACGCGAATGGCATCAGGGTGGCATCAGGGGGTCAGACTCGTTGATCGGCTTTGATCTGCTGTTTCTCCTCTCAATGGCGTTTCGTATTAACGAAAAACCAGGGGGTCTGACCCCCTGATGTCCGGAAGAAGATGCCGCCCATCGTCGTACCGTTTTTCGGCGACTCTGACCCCATTGATTTCTAGAAGTCGTACCGTTTTTCGGCGACTCTGACCCCATTGATCCCCATTTATCGCGCTGATTCTGCCTCGCTGTTCTTACGTCGCAGTTTCTGCTACGCGCTCCCACTTCCCTGCTCCCACTTCGCAATTCACCCTTCACTCTAAACCTCCCCCAACACCGCACGCCGCCGCACCGAACCCCACAACACCACCGCCGCCAACGCTGGTCCCGAACACGCCGCAACTACCATCAACAACTCCAACGCTGTTCGCGTGCGCGCCACATTCCACGTCAATGCTTGCACCAGGGTCAGCACCGTATCGATCGTCACCGCAGTCGCGACACCAATCGCCCAACGCCGACTCCAACGCCGGCGCAATCGATACAACGCACCAATCAACAACACGTCGAACGCGACCCACGCCCACTTCACCACCGGTGACGGGAACCACGGATTGGCCGGCCACAACGCCAACGCCATCGTCCACGGAATCAGTGACAACTCCAGCGCTCGCAGCAACGGCGCCGGACCACGCAGCACCATGTGCGCACCAAACCCAATGAGCGAGCGTCCCGCAAACGCACGCAACCCATCGCGCATCGCCAACACACTCGATCGCTCGCGCGGATAGGCGAGATAGATCGGCTCCCACGAGATCGGCCGCAGCTTTCGCTTGAAGGCTGCAAGTCCCGC
This sequence comes from Gemmatimonadaceae bacterium, assembly GCA_039930585.1. Taxonomy (GTDB): domain Bacteria; phylum Gemmatimonadota; class Gemmatimonadetes; order Gemmatimonadales; family Gemmatimonadaceae; genus Gemmatimonas. The sequence goes on along the minus strand of JBDTTO010000752.1, from coordinate 1,691 downwards.
GAAGTTGAAGAACGGCCGCGCCACACTGCGCGCCACGCGTAACCATCCCGACACATCACCCGCCAACGGCGCGAGACCCAGTGTCGCCCAGGTAACGCCCTCTGCTCCGAGTTCGCGCATTGCGAAATCCACCAGCAGTTCGGCCGCGCCGTTTGGCGCCGACGGATCACGCAATAAATGCTCGAACAACCAGCCATTTCGCGATGACACCGGCGCGAGCGACAAGAACGCAATGACGTTTCCTTCACGTTCGGCAACATAGAGCTTGCGTTGCTCGCGCTGCACAAATGGTTCGAGCTCCACGAGGAAATGCATTGATGGCATCGAGCGCGTGGCCAGCCATCGCGTCATCAATTTCTGCAGTGCGACGTCGGTCGCAATATTCGCCGCATCAACCGGCCGCACTACAACGCCTTTCGCACGTGCGCGTCGCACCTGTTCGCGCAGGGAACGACTGCCCCGCAGCGTCACTTCCCACTCCGCGGGATTCCACACCGGCTGTTCACCGATCAACACGCGGCGAAATCTTGGCGACGATGACAGCGCGCCTTCCGTAGCGAAAAACGCGACACGTTTGCCATTGGCATGCGCGAAGTCCACAAACTCCTCGGCTACGGGAATCGTATCGTCGCGTGCAGCAACGGGCTCGCCGGCCGCAACCCACGCCGAACCGGTGTCGGCATAACCCACCATTCCACGACTTCGCGTTTCGCTCAGTTCATTACCAGTTTGCGTCTCTGCACTCGCAAACCAATGCCGCATGCCGGGCGCCAGCACCTGAAACGCTGTCGCCGTTCGCCCGTGCTGATTAAGCAGCGCCAGGGTGCGCGCGTCGTCACGCGATGGTTCAGGGGCGAGTCGTGGCATGATTGAGCGTAAGTCGGCGATGCGGATCTGGCTACTCGATACGGTGCGGCGATTCGTGCGAGCCATGCGCGAGCAAGGTGATCAACCCGATCAAAGGGTCTGACCCCCTGATGTCATACCAAGCGAACGCACATCGCATCGAACTTGGTCTCTGACCCCCCGATGCCTGCCTCGCTGATGTCCTCATACTGTCCCAACACCAATCAACAGCAGATCGCCGGTGTCTCACACGCGAAGTTGCTGTAGAATTCCCGCACCACACCAACGCGCGCATTTGCGGCGCGATCTCTCACCTCATCGCATCTCGCCACGTCATGCCACACACTGTTCCTGCAACTGGCGAAGAGCTGCCCACACTGTCGGTCATCGATCATCCGCTCGTACGCCACAAACTCACGCTGCTGCGCGATCGCACCACGCCCACCAAACTGTTCAAGGAATTGGTGGACGAAATCGCAATGCTCATGGCCTACGAAGCCACGCGCGATCTCGCACTGGAATCGAAAACCGTAGAAACCCCGCTGGAATCAACGGCCGGTTGGCATATGCGCGGCAAGAAACTCACGCTCGTTCCCATTCTGCGCGCGGGTCTCGGCATGGTCGAAGGTATCCTGCGATTGATGCCGTCGGCGCGAGTCGGTCACATTGGGTTGTATCGCGATCACGATACGCTCGAACCGGTGGACTACTACTTCAAAGTGCCGGGCGATGCTACGGAGCGCGATTTCCTGGTGCTCGATCCAATGTTGGCGACCGGCGGAAGCGCTTGTGCCGCCGTCAGCTCACTCAAGCGCGCCGGCGCAACCCGCATTCGTTTTCTCTGT
>JBDTTO010000751.1:0-2603 GCA_039930585.1 Gemmatimonadaceae bacterium | reverse complement strand
GACCAATGGTGATGTAGGCACTGCTGTTGTGCAGCGTGTCGCGCCAGCGTTCGTAAAATCCAACAATCACATCAATCGGCAGCGCGTCGCGCCCAACTTTCGCGCACGACGTGCGATATGCATCATCGAGATCGTAGGCGAGCGCGCCGGCGGTGACGGCAACTTCGCGCACGCCCCCCTCGACGAAGTAGCCGGACAGGGAGGTTTCAGGAAACTGGACGACCTGGGGGCGCGGGCTCAGCTGCGAGGCCTGCGCGCACAACTCGCCCAGTCGAACGAGGTTGGCGGCGGTGTCGCCTTTGCGCGGGGCAAACTGGCAAAGGGCGATGGTCAGCGGGCGAATCGGATCACTTGGCATGCCCGCAAGCTGTGTTCGCTCACGCGATCGATCAACAGCGAGTTTTAAGTGTACTTTTGGCCATGCATTGGTCCGGCCATCTGCCGCTTCGTCCATCTATAGTCGTCATTCGGCTCTGCGCCTCGCTGGTTCTGGCGGCAGTCGGCGCGACACCACTCGTCAGTCAGACCACGCCGGCGGTGCAAGCGCCAATTGCGCAGCCTGCCAATACGGGGGATCCCTGGCGGCTGGTTCAGCCCCCGCAGATCACCGTGGTCGTTGCCCGCGATGGGGCCGTTTTGGGCGAGATTGGCAAGGAGAAGCGCCTCTCGATCTCCATCCGGACGCTGCCCCGATATCTGCCACAGGCGTTCGTAGCGGTTGAGGACAAGCGCTTCTACCAGCATGATGGCGTTGATCTCGTGGGTGTGGCCGGCGCCATCAAGGGCAAAATCATGGGTGCCAACCGGGGCGGCGCGAGTACGATTACGCAGCAGCTCGTCGGCAACATGCACCCGGATATCATTGATCGTCGCGAGAATTCGGGCGTTGCGGGAATCGACCGCAAGTTGCGCGAACAGGCCGCCGCGCGCGAAATGGAGCGCCATTACACCAAAGAGCAGATTCTCGAAGCGTATCTGAACCAGATCTCGTTTGGTCGCGGCTGGTTTGGTGTTGAACTCGCGGCGCTGCACTATTTCGGCAAAAGCGCGTCGCAGGTTACGCTGGCCGAGGCGGCTGCGCTTGCTGCAATGCCAAAGAGTCCGGTGATGTACGATCCAATTCGAAATCCTGATCGCGTCATGCAACGACGTAACTCGATCCTGAATTTGATGGTGGAGCAGGGGTTCATCACAGCAGCGCAAGCCGGCGAAGCGAAACGCGAGCCGGTGAAAACCGCGCCTGATGTGAATCGCACACAAGCGCCGTGGATTACCGACATCGTGCATGTGCAGGCCGAGCGTGCCGGGGTCCCGGTTACGCAGGGTGGATATCGCATTGTCACCACGATCGACGCCGCGTTACAACAGGCCACACAGATTGCGGTAAACAACGGCGTGCGTGAAGTGGAGGCACAACCGGCGTTTCGTCGCACACCGTGCGCGGGAAATGCCGCTGTCGCGAAAGCTCCGGCCAAGCCTGTCGCGAAGCCAGCCGAAACGAATTGTCTCGAAGGCGCGGCCATCGTGCTCGATCCGAGCAACGGTGAAATTCGCGCGCTGGTTGGTGGTCGGGATTATCTCCGCAGTTCATTCAATCGTGCAGTCGATGGCAATCGTCAACCCGGCTCAACATTCAAAGCGTTTGTGTACGCGGCGGCGTTGAATGAAGGACTGACGGCGAACTCGATGGTGCAGGACACGGCGCTCAATATTCGTCTCGATAACAAACGATTCTACAGCCCCGGAAATTCGGACAACGCGTTCCTGGGCGAGATCACGATGCGCGAAGCGTTAACGCGTTCGCGAAATCCGGTGGCCGTGCAACTCGCGATGAGTGTTGGCATGGATTCGGTGATTTCACTCGCGCATCGCAGTGGTTTGCGTTCGTCGATTGCGTCGTATCCGTCAAGCGCATTGGGTGCGTCCGTTGTGCAGCCGCTGGATTTCGTCACCGCATACGCGACATTCGATAACGGCGGCAATGCCGTTCAGCCGAAATTTATTTCGCGCATTGACGATCGTTCGGGACGCGCTGTGTACACGCCACCGGCCACGAGTTCGCAACCGGCCATCGATCCCCGTGTCGCGTTCATCATGCGCGACATGATGAAAGACGTCGTCGAGCGCGGCACCGCTACAGCTGTTCGCAAAATTGTACCCGCACGTATTTCGGTCGCCGGAAAAACTGGCACCACAAACGACAATTCGGACGTGTGGTTTGTTGGAATGACGCCGGAACTCGTTGCTGGTGTTTGGATTGGTTTTGACAAACCGCAAACGATCACACCGGGCGCTGTTGGCGGTACGTTGGCCGCGCCAATCGCGGGCCAGATAATTGCGTCGTATTACCAGGGACGTCCCAGTGGTTCGTGGACGCCACCGCCCGGTTTGGTAACCGCCGAGTTGGATCGTGCGACGGGTAAGCCGTCGACGCCGCAGACGCCGTCGGATCGTCGCTATCAGGAGTGGTTTCTCGAGGGCACCGAGCCGGGCGCGCATTCGTGGCCGTGGTCATTGTTTCGGAACGGCCCGCTCTGGTGATCGATGGGGATCAATGGGGTCAGAGTCGCCGAAAAATGGTACGCGGTTGTTGGATCAATGGG
>JBDTTO010000750.1:0-2607 GCA_039930585.1 Gemmatimonadaceae bacterium | reverse complement strand
GGCGTTCAACGCTGTGATATCCAATACGACGCAACAGCAGTGTGTGTCCGCCCGGTTTTATTTCTCGCAGCACGAACCGGCCAGCGCTGTCGCTAACAGTGCCACCTTCTTCGCCGGTCAAGGATATGTTCACACCAAGCAGCGGCAAACCTGTGGCGCTTGTAACGAGTCCGCCAATGGAACCGTTTGCGACTGGCGTTGTTTGTGTAGCCTGTGCTGCGACCAGAGAGACGCGACACACCAGCATCGCAATCGTTGTCGCGAGCGCGCGCAATGCACGCGTCCAAACTGCGAATCTTCGCACAGTTATGCGCGGCTATTTCAACACGGCGGCCAGTGCAACTCGGCTTCGCTCAAGCAGGAATCCGTTCGCAATACTGCCTGACGACATGTACACAACTCCGCCAATGCCAAATCCAACAATCAATCGGCCAAGCGGAACGCGCACGCGTCGAAACAGCTCGCCTTTCGTGTTCAGGACATCGTACACCAACTCGCCTTGTTGCGACTGCTTTGACGTTGACGGCAAGATCCAGAGATTTCCATCGGCATCGGCCATCGCAGCGCCACTTCGAAGTGGCGGATAGTAGTCATGAACACTGCCGAGTTGAACCGCGTCGCTGGGCAACAGCGTGAAGCCAGGAAATGCAGTGGAGCCACGCGCAGGAGCTGGACGTGGTGTGGCCGGTTGGAGTGCGGGGCGCGTACCGGGCACGCGCGTCACCGTCATCAACTCAACGCGGTTCACTATCGATCCGTCAGCCATGGATTCGCTGAGGACCTGTCGCGCCGAATCAATCATCCGCTGTTTGTCATCGTCAGTGAGTCGTTTCCAGTCAAACGGAAGCTTCTCACTTGCATCGCGTAAATCGTTCGCACGAATCCAGTCAACGTGATAGTCGTGTCCTCGAACGAGCGCGATCGTGCCATCCGAAAGAATTGCCCAATCATCAAGTGTGCGAAGTCCATCGACTGTCCACATGCCCAGAGTCGCAGAGCCATCCGGCGAACTCGCTCGAGTCACTCGCATGGGACGCAACACTTGTCCAATCGTGTCCGTGCGACGCAAATCGAAATCTGCGCGCAGCAGCGGCATGGAATCACTCTTTGACTGCGGACTGCCCGCAACGCTGGGCGTAATCGTCGGAGATTGACCCACAAACACGAGGCGACCCTGCTTATCCAGGCCCGCACCTTGTCGAATTATCCCAATGTCGGATTGCGTCGGCAGCGCCATCGAGCGAATCACTTGCCCTTTACCATCAATCACCAACATCGCGAACGCCGCGTAGTCCGGAAACAGCGTTGAATCAGCGAGATACGGAATAATGGGTGCGCGACGTCTGCCGTACATGTTCGATCCTTCTGAAACGGAATCGAGCACGATCATGCCAAACGTGAGTGTCGAATCAAACAATCGAAGCTGGCGCGAGCCGCCGTCGTCAACGAGTACACGTCCACCATGCAACTCGCGAATGCCAATGATGCCACCAAACTTCTGCGTGGAGATGCTGCTCGCCGCAGGAATAGACACGACGGGAATGTTCGCAACTGGGTTTGTTGGTTGCGCGAATGCCGGGTGCGTGAACGCGACGAACACAAACCACACTGTCAATACCTTGTGAATTTGAGCCATCGTGCGTCGCATCCGAATCTCCGGTTGTTCAGCAGCTCCGCGCACCGACGACACCACGCAATCGGGCGGTACTACTGCTTCTCCCGTAGTTTGCAGACCTCGCATTCGTTTGTCAACGGGTTTTCCAGTAGTAAGGCAATCTGTGAATCACATGAGCAAAGTCCGCCGCCGCCAACTCCACAATTCGTCCGCGCGTTTTATTTCGCGCGAGGATGTGCTCTGGCAACGATACGGCTGCCCACAAAGTGCCCAATCAAAGCGCCGGCGGCCACGTCCGTCAGCCAATGTCGATCATTGTACATGCGCGAGCCGCCAACAAGCGTTGCGATGCCATAAAGCGCGGGCGTAGCAAACTTTGATGCCTTCGGATGCAGGCGATGAATCTCTGCACTGAATACGGACGCTGCTGCAAAAGACGCAGTTGTATGGCCCGACGGAAACGAATTGAAGTCCGTCTGTGAACCGTGGGCCGGATGAAACATCAACGCATCAGTGTCCTGCGAAACGTTAGGGCGCGCTCGGCCCACGCTGAGTTTCAGCAACTGAGTGATTGCGCCACTTGCGACGATGGATTCAACCGAATGGCGCGATGCGTCGGCGAGATTCGTTTTGTGCAGCCCCCATCCAACGACGTAAAGCGATGCTGAGATAGCCAACGCACCTGGATCTCCGATCACCTGAATTATGTCGGCCGAGTGGGACAGTGTTTGGTTCTGTTGCAACGATTTTCGTTGCATGAAGCGCGCGGTCGGTTCGTCAGCCAGCGTGAGAACTCCCAGCGCGCCAGCGGCAATTCCAACGTGCGCGAGATCTCTGCGCGAGAACCACGATGGCTTGACATGAACCGTAATGCTGTCAGTGCGGGATTGCGGCGCGCGTTCCTGCGCGTTCGCCCCCACGTGAACCAGCGCGAGCGCGATGAGCGCAGCTTTAATAGTTTGCACAGCGGAGAATCATTTCGTGCGGTGACG
>JBDTTO010000749.1:0-2616 GCA_039930585.1 Gemmatimonadaceae bacterium | reverse complement strand
GTACTTCGTGTACGTGTCGGCGCCGGCAGGGAAACGTGCGATGTGGTCGCCGCTCACGTACGAAGAAGTTCGCATTGATCCACTCAGAAAAAAATTTCCACTCATTGCGGTCACCGACAATCCAAACGTGTACGACGGCGTGAAAGGCGGCGGCTTCAAGGCAACCGATGGCGCGGTCACGATTCACGAGGAGGAATTGCTGGACGGCGGGAAGGAACTTGATTACCCAAATTACAAGTACCGATCCATTGTGAATTATGCGCTCACCATTGGTACGCGCGTCATTCACTTTTCGACGACCGACCAACGGCGTCACGATGCGCGTGTTGGTTTTGCGGACAACGTGTATCTGACAACCGCCGACGGCGCCGCGTGGGTGCGTTATATGGGCTGGTTGTATCGCATTGAGTGAGCGGGTTCAATCACTTCAGTCATCATTCTCTACCCGAACTTATATCAACCCCGGGGGCTTGCCACAAGCCCACCGGGTGCAGGCATAATTGGCGCATTCTCACACGGAGCCAACGAATGCGCGCACTGTTATCCACGATCGGATCCCGCGGCGATGTCCAACCGCTTGTGGCGCTCGCCTGGAAACTTCGCGAGTTGGGCCACGTCGCACACCTATGTGTTCCGCCGGACTTTTGCGAGTGGATTGAGCAACTTGGTTTTTCGGTAACACCGATCGGGCCTCAGCTGCGCGGCACTGCAAAACCAGGCACACAGGCCGCGAGACCAACCGCCGAGCAGTTGCGGCAGATGACCGAGGGAACTGTCGCAACTCAGTTCGAAACAATTGCCAGGGCTGCGCACGATTGTGACATCATTGTCGGCGCAACAGCATTGCAAATCGCAGCACCGTCCATTGCGGAGTCCATGGGAATTCCGTACGTGTTCGTGTCGTATTGTCCGGCTGTTTTGTCATCGGTTCATCATGCGCCTCCAGTATACTCGCTACGTGGCGATGAGCCCGCCGTTTCGCCGTCCGAATACCCGCGCCTGTGGGCGCAAAACGCACAACGTTTCAACGATTCATTTGGTACGGCGCTCAACGCGCATCGCGCAAACCTCGGGCTCGCACCTGTGCATGATGTTGGCGGCCACATTTTCACCGATCGACCGTGGCTGGCCGCCGATGCAACCCTGGCGCCGTGGCCCGATGCGTCCGATCAAAAAGTATTTCAAACTGGCGCGTGGATCTTGCCGGATGACCGTCCGCTCGAGCGGGAGATTGAATCGTTTCTCGATGCCGGCGAAGCGCCAGTGTACTTCGGATTTGGCAGCATTCGCGCGCCGGAAAACCTGAATAGTGCAATGATTACATCCGCACGCGCGCACGGCCGGCGCGTCATCGTTTCGCGCGGCTGGGCAGATCTCTCACTACTTGACCACGCGTCCGATTGTCTGCTGATCGGTGAGGTGAATCAGCAGGCGTTGTTCAAACGTGTTGCCGCTGTTGCCCACCACGGCGGTGCAGGGACGACGACGGCCGCAGCGCGCGCGGGAGCTCCGCAACTCATCATTCCGCAGCACTATGATCAGTATTACTGGGCCACGCGTGTCGACAAACTCGGTATTGGTTGTGCGCACGGTCCGGATGCACCAACGGCCGATTCGTTGACGCACGCATTTGCAGGGCTGTTACAAAGTGACGTCGCCGCGCGTGCCATGAGTCTTGCCAGCCACGTGAGTTCAAATGGCGCGCAGCTCGCCGCGCAAACTCTGTTTGTCCGTGCATAGCTCCGCTCGCCACGGAATTATTGCAGCCTTAGCGGGATCGCACACCTTCGGGGGCGCCACCGCGTTCGCGTCTGACTAATTTTCACTCCATGAAATTCCTGACCCTGACCGCCGTCGCCCTCTCGCTTGTTGCCGCACGCACCCCTGCAACGCGAATTGAACCGGCGGCACGCCCGCGCGCACTGTCGTTTCACCACGACGGTGTGCTTGGCACCTCCGCCGATTTTCGTTTCGTCTCGACGTCACCATCTGCCGCGAATCGTGCACACGCAATCGCGCTCGCCGAAATCGAGCGATTGCGGCTGGTGCTCAGTAGCTGGGATGACAAATCCGAATTGGCGCGATTGTTCGCGCAGGGTTCGCTCGACCATCCATCGACCGAACTCCTGGCAGTGCTCAACGCCTACACCGATTGGAACACGCGGACCGGACACGCATACTCGGCACGCGTTGGCGCGCTGAAACCACTTTGGCAGCAGGCCGCCGCTCAAGGCGTCGCACCCGATGCCGAGCAACTCGCCACGATTGCGCGCGAGATTGCGAAACCGGCATGGCGGGTTGAAGCGGGGCGAGTGGTTGCACTTACCACACAACGCCCTGACCTGAATTCGCTGGGTAAAGGATTCATCATTGACCACGCATTGCAAGTTGTGCGTGACAGCGTTCCTGAAATCAAAGGAGTGCTCGTCAACATTGGCGGCGACATTCACGTGTGGGGCACGCCAGCTGACGGTGGCACGTGGCACGTGAACGTTGCCAATCCACAGTCATTTGCCGATAACGCGGCGCCGCTTGCACGTCTCGCGTTACGTGGCGGTGCGGTGTCCAGCAGTGGTGATTACCAGCGCGGATTCAATGTCGGGGCGCGTCACTACT
>JBDTTO010000748.1:0-2618 GCA_039930585.1 Gemmatimonadaceae bacterium | reverse complement strand
CGACAGCGATTCGCGCAGAAAATGTACGCTGTCACTCACGAATTGCACAGGCGTGTTGATTTCATGCGCAATGCCGGCCGCGAGTTGTCCCACGGATTCAAGGCGCTGATTCAAATGCAGTGCCGATTCCATGCGCTCACGTTCGGCAATTTCAGCACGCAATTGACGGTCGCGTGCCAGCAACTCATCCTCGGCGATCTTGCGCGCCGTGATGTCAATCATCGTGCCTTCAATGATTTGCGCGCCATCTTCATTTGTTAACAGCGTGGCATTTGCGACGACACACACCGGCGTTCCATCTGCCTGTGTCAACCAGCATTCGTAATCCGACAAGCGTCCATCAGGTCCGAAGTTCGCCATGACCTGATCGCGCACGGTGCCAGTGTTATCCCACTCGAAGTCTGGATCCTGCAGCAACGCCTCGCGCGAACTGTAGCCGAGTATCCGTGCGCAGGCTTCGTTGCAGTCCGTAATGCGTCCATCCATGTTGCTCCAATGGACGCCCGCCGGACTGCGCTGAATCAAATCGCGATGACGTTTTTCTTCACGCTGGTGCGCGTGTTGCTGCGTAGTGAAGCGACGATCGAGAATCGCGGCGCCAAGCGCCAATCCGAGCACGAGAAAAGTGACAATCGTAATTCCTGCAATACCAATCGCCGACACATTCACCGCGTGCGCCGTGTCGGTTGGAGCGCTGGACATTTGGAACGTGGCCGCGGCCATGCCGGTGTAGTGCATCGCAATGATTGCGAAACCCATCACCGCAGCGCTCGCCAGTTTGCGGGGCGCGAGTGCACGTCCCTCTGAGCGCAGTTGAAACGCGAGGAACAATGCGACAAGCGAAACAATAACGGCAATCAGAATCGACAGTGCAACAACGGCGATGTTCCAGGTGGCGTGACCCGCCAGTCGCATCGCTCCCATGCCGATGTAATGCATCGCGGAAATTCCCGCACCCATGATTACACTGCCGGAAATCAAAACTTTCCACTGCATCGTATTGCGGCTCACGACATACAGTGCCACCGCCGACGCGAAGATTGCTGCGGACAACGAGAGTGCGACGACCGGGAGATCGTACAACACCGGCGTCGGAAGGTGAAACGCCAACATGCCGATGTAGTGCATCGACCACACGCCTGCGCCCATCGCCAATGCACCGCCGCCCAACCAAATGCGCCTGAGACGCCCGCGTGTGGCCGCGGTGCGCGACGACATGTCGAGCGCCGCATAACTGGCGGTAATTGCAATCACGATCGACAATGCGACCAACCACAGATCGTACGTGCCGACAAGCATTGGACCGGCCAAAACGGGCCTCAAATCTCAGAGTGGCGAGGCCGCAAATCGGAGAGCGATTGCGGCAGTTGGTGTAAGTGTCGGCGGCTTTTTGAGCTGAAAATTGCGGCGAGATTACATGCATTCGGCCAATGTCATTTCGAAACACAAAGGCCCGGACTTTCGTCCGGGCCCTTTGTTTTTTGCACAAACATGTTGTCACAAAAACAGACGTCCATCGAGGGAAATCTCGCAAAATCATCACGGAAATTGTCACAATTGTGCTGTTCTGTACGACGCCGAACTGTCGGTTTGGCCCCACAGTCCGCGGATGTATTGGTGATATAAGACGACAAACAACAAGATTAATGCGCATCGGCAACGCCTCCTCTATTAACGGAGACGTCGCAAATGAGTCCCTCCGACCCGGGTCAGGTCGAAGTGGTCCGCCCGACATGGGCCCGGCCGACATGGACCCGGCCGACATGGGCCCGGCCGACATGGACCGGCCGCGACTAGCTCATGCAGTAACCGGAGCAAGTGAACCGTCCTAAAGAGTCGCCATGTGAATGCCTAACGAGTTTGTGAACAGATCGATTTCCACTGACCCTTCAACCTCACGGTACCACGACATGCCCGTTACGCCCGAACAGCAACTCGCGAAAATGGTGGAATCACTGGCCGAGACGACGGGCAGGTCGCTGTCGGAATGGACCAAGCTGGCGACAGCGAGCGGAAAGACGAAGCACGGTGAACTGGTGGCGTGGCTAAAGACGGAGCACAAAGTCACGCACGGTTACGCCAACCTGATTGCACACAATGTCATGAAGACCGATTCCGGCTCGATGATTGCCGCCGGCGACGACCTGGTGAATGACATGTTTGCCGGCGACAAGAGCGTGTTGCGTCCGATTTTCGACGCGCTCATGAAACACATCCTGACGTTTGGTGACGACATCGAACAATCACCCAAGAAAGGATATCTGAGTCTGCGCCGCACTACGCAGTTTGCGACGTTGCATCCGTCGACCAAAACGCGCTTTGACGTCGGGCTCAAGTTGAAAGGCGTGGCGCCGAGTGGGCGACTCGAAGCGGCCGGTTCGTGGAATGGGATGGTGACACATCGCGTACGGATCGAGAACGCAAAGGAAGTCGATGCGGAACTGAGGAAGTGGTTGCGACAGGCGTACGACATGGCGTAATCACGGAGCGCTCAGTCGCGGGAACAGCGGATTGCATTTGCTGATGGGCGACGCAGCAAGTGCACCGGCAATCTCGGCCGCAGTCGAAGGCAGAAACGGAGCGAGCCATTCGCTAACGGTTGCGAGGCGTTGTGCGAA
>JBDTTO010000747.1:0-2620 GCA_039930585.1 Gemmatimonadaceae bacterium | reverse complement strand
TGATGTGGTGCGCATGTTGATGGCGGCGTACATGAGCGCAGAGCAGGGCAAGACGGTATCATTCCCACCGCGCGGAGTTGATTCATTTGTGCCAGCAGTTGCGCGCGGAAAGTGGAACCCGCGCGGCTGATGTTGCGAGTCCCGCCTATTTCATTATCGGAAAATCGAGCGGACGAAATTTGACGTCCAGCGCCTGCAGGCGAGCGGTGTGAATCTGCAGGCGCGACAGGAATTCGTTGTAATTGCGAAGTGGCGCCGGCGTCCACACAGCTTCGGCCAATGCGGCCATGCGCGGAAACATCATGTACTCAACAGACTTGGGATCGGGCAGATATTCCGTCCACAACTGTGCTTGCGCGCCGAGTACGTGCTTCGCCTGTTGGGGAGTTAGCGCGGCAGGAATTGGTTCAAATGCGTAAACCGTATCCAGCGGAAGAAATCCACCAATCGACAGCGGTTCTCTCGCGCGATCGCGTGACTGCAAGTGATCGAAGTACGTGTGGCTGTTTGGCGCCATAACAACATCGTGTCCTGCTTGTGCGGCAGCGATTCCGCCTTCCACACCCCGCCACGACATCACTGTTGCATTCTCGGCCAGGCCGCCCTCGAGAATTTCATCCCCGCCAACGAGACGACGGCCGCGCGCGGTGAGAAACGAATCCATCTGGCGAATGAACCAGCTTTGCAATTCGTGTTCGTCCTTGAGGCCTAATTCTTTAATCCGCGCCTGAATTTGAGGACTCGCTTTCCACTGTGTTTTTACTGCTTCGTCGCCGCCAATGTGAATCCATGGTCCGGGAAAAAGCGCGAGCACTTCGCTCAGCACATCCTGCAAAAATGAAATGGTGGATGGATTCGCGTTGAAGATGAATTCACTCACGCCCCACACACCGAGTACGCTGACCGTCGTGTCCGGGCGAACACCGAGTTCGGGATACGCAGCGATTGCGGCCTGCGCATGGCCCGGCATTTCGATTTCCGGAATGATCGTGATGAATCGTTCACTGGCGTATGCGACGATTTCACGAATGTCGTCCTGCGTGTAGTAACCGCAGTGTTTGACGCCGTCGAATACGCGTTTGGCGGGATCGGTAACATACGGTCCAACCAATGTCTGCTCGCGGCAACTTCCAATCTCTGTCAAACGCGGATACTTCTTGATTTCGATGCGCCAACCCTGGTCTTCGGTGAGATGCCAGTGAAAGCGATTCATCTTGTGACGGGCCAGCAGGTCGATGTATTTCTTGACGAACTCTTTCGGCATGAAATGACGGGAGACGTCGAGATGCATGCCGCGCCATCCGAAGCGTGGTGCGTCTTCGATATGAACAGCGGGCACGATCCACTGCGTGCCTTTAACCGGTGCGTTGCGATAGATGGCCGCCGGTAGCAACTGCTTCAACGTTTCGAACGCGTAAAAAGCTCCTGCGGGTGCCGACGCACGAATGGTTATTGAATTTCCTGTGACGTCGAGCCGATACGCCTCGGGGCCAAGCTTGGAATCGAGGCGCAGCACGATGGAGTTTGCAGTTGCCGTGCCCAGTGCGGAAACCGCGAGATCAAAATTTGTTGCGTCCGCAACATCGCGAGCAAAGCGGTGCGCTACGGCTTTGAACATTGCGGGGGCACGCACGACCGTCGAACTCTTGATCTCAAACTGACCGCGACGTGCGTCGACCACTGCGGGTCGCGGAATCAACGCGTATGTTTGCGATTGCGCGCCAATTGATTGTCTTGCCGCTGTTGCAGCGACGATGAGGGCAAACAACAGCCTTGTCAGCATATGCGCATTCGAAACGTGTGGACGATTCATTGAATGGGTTCCTGAGGCCGACGCCCCAGCTGTTGCATGACGGCCGCAAACACATCGGGATCCGTGGCGCGCACGTGAACGTCGCGCACGTTGGTGTCACGCACAATGTCGATGACGTTGCTGGCGCGAACGCCGCCGCCAGCCATGACCGTGAGCGCCTTGCCTGCACGCTGGCAGTGCGCACTGAGCGTGTCGCGACCATCCATCGCGGTTGCCGAGTGTCCGGATGTCAGTACGAGATCTATTTCGAGACGGAGCAGTGTCTCAAGTGCATCCGCTGCATTTGGCGTTGCATCAAACGCGCGATGACACGCCACGCGCATTGGGCGCGCAGCCTCGACCAGAACTCGCATTCGTTCTTCGTCGAGTGTGTCGTCACTGCGAAGAATTCCGAATACAACACCATCAGCGCGGGCGCTGCGTGCGGCCTTGATGTCGCGCAGCATCGTGTCGAATTCGTCGTCGTTGTATTCGAAGTTGCCTTCGCGCGGACGAATCATCACATGCATTGGAATTCGCAACCGCTCTCGGCACCGCGCCATCAACCCAAACGACGGTGTGGTGCCGCCAACTCCGGGTCCGCACAACTCAACGCGTCCGGCCCCGACCCGTTCGGATGCCAGCGCGCCTTCGATCGAATCAACACATGCTTCGACCATCACGCGCGCCAGCAATTCCGGATGCGACATAATTTCGTCAGCCTAATTTCAGAGCTTTGGCGTCAACTTTCGGGCGGAACAGCGCGAGGAAGATCACGAATACCACCAGTGCACCCAATGCCGGAACCTGCCACACCTTCAACCAATC
>JBDTTO010000746.1:0-2623 GCA_039930585.1 Gemmatimonadaceae bacterium | reverse complement strand
GAATTCGAAGCTCTAGAAGCGTCGGCCGAGTCGGATGAACACATTCGGCTTGAGTTCGGTATCGCTGACGGACTGCGCGACATAGACACCAAAGCTGCCGAAGTCCAAACCAGCTCCCACGTCTGTGCGCCATGTGCGTAGCGCCGGCAGCGACGACTTGCCGTAGTGAAGTCCATCACCTTCGCCAATCAGCCATCCGCGACCGCTGTCCATGAAAACGACCCACGTTCCGTCGACGCGCAGTTGGCGGTTGAACAGACGCCAGCCGCCACCATCCTTATCGCGGAAAAGTGAGAACCGAAAGTCGTTTTTCCATTCGGCCTGCACCAGCATGAATCGATCGCACTGTGCGGGACGTCCCAGTTTTGTAAACGCGGAATCCGAGCCGGACGCACAGGTCCCGCCGTCAATCTCTCCTGTCTTGCTCCGAAAATCATAACCCGGAAGTGCGTCTGCACCGCTTACCGAGAAGCGGCGTTGGATGGGCAATTGATCACCGGACAACACTCCACCGGCGACGAGGCGAACATTCAATTGCGTGTTTGGCGCCAGACGATTGTACCGACGGAAATCGAGCAGCGCGCGCGTACGTGATGTCGCCCGGTACTGTTGTGCGCGTACCAAGCGTGGTCGGCGCGACCGACGTCAGGTTGCCGTTTCCTCGCTCGTACTCTGCATTCAGAAACCATCCGCTGCGTGGGCGGTTGGTGTCATTGCGCGTATCCAACTCGCCGGTAATCGTGACAAGATTCATCACACCATTGTCCGACATGGGATTGGCACGCCACGTATCGCCGCTCTGAAATACCGACCACGGATCACGTGCCACGCGCGAGCCCCAGCGTTCACGACCAACCGAAACCGTCAGGCTGGTTTGCAACGGCCCAAACAGCGACGCATATCCGCTGCCGCCGTGTCGCTGGTAGTAATCGCGAAAATCGCGAGTGAACAACACGCTGGCGAGTCCAACTTCGTCATCCTTGAGCGCCCAGTGTTCAACCGGCGCGACTTCATCAAAGAGACGCCCACCCACTGCGTACCCGGCGTTTTTTCCCTGACGAACCTCGGCGAGAATGCGATGGCCAAGATTGGACGGTTTCCACGAGAGTTGGTCGCCAGTGCGAAATACGCCGAACAATTCAACCGTTGCACGCGTGTCACCGTGAACCGTGCGAAGGCGTGGCCCAAGCACCAATGGCAGTCCTTCCACACGATTGTATGTGTGTGCGGACGCCGCGAAGAAATCGCCAAAGGCACCTTGTATTTCGCGATTGCGACGCCAGCGCTGCAGGCGGGCGTAGTCCTGCGATTCGGCAGCGGGCGAGATGTGTTCGTTTACCTGCGTGTAGCGAAGTTGGGCGCGCCAGTTGCGAACGTCGCCTTTGACCGACGTGGACGTCCGGCCAATCACATCGCCGCCAACTACCGTCAAGCTTCCGTTGATATGTGCAGTGGGTTCCAGCGTGACGTCTGAGTTGATAGCCACGACATGTCCCGTTACAACACCCGCGATTTTTACCGGCCCGTCAATCACTGCCAGGTCGCCACGCAGCGTGTCGGTTACGGCCAACGTGAATGGGCCGCGCACACGTTTGGTGTCGGCCGCATTCCACCGATCAGTTACGTCGCGCGCAACTTCCCTGGGCACGCCACCGGTGACCGGTACAACGTCGCGCGGTTTCTCCTGTGCGACCAGCGGTGGCATCGCATTGCAGAGCAACGCGGCCAACGATACGACACGGATACGGGTCAATCTCATACGAACTCGCTTGCTTGGGATCGTGTTACTCAGGCACCGCCAGTCCCAACCGGCGCATGCGCCGATAAAGGTTGGGCCGGTCGGTTTGTAGTCTTCTTGCAGCTTCAGCGACGTTGCCTGCAGTGGCGGCAAGCGCGCGCGAAATGAGTTGTCGTTCGTACGCGTCCAACGCGTCTGCCAATGGCAACACTTCGGATAACGCGTCGGTCACGTCATCCGCATCACCATCGTCTGCCGATCGATTCGAAATAGGCCGCGCCTGATCCAGCGGCATCGCGCCTGTTCCGCGACTCGTGGCCGGAATTACGTCCTGCACATCTTTTGCCGAAACAACTTCGCCCGCGTGAAGAATGGAGAGTCGCTCAATCACGTTGGCCAGTTCGCGCACGTTGCCGGGCCAGCGATAACATGCCAGCGTTTCGAGCGCGTCTTCGCGCCAGGCAAGGGCTGATCGTCCGGTGCGCAAGCGATGGCGTTCACTGAAGTGACGCACGAGTGCCGGCAAGTCGCCCGGCCGATCACGCAGCGGCGGCAGTTCGATGGGAATCACGTTTAATCGAAAGAACAGATCTTCGCGAAAACTTCCGTCATCCACGGCGCGCGCGAGATCTTTGTTGGTTGCGGCAAGGATTCGCACATCGATACGAATCGTTTTGGTGCCACCCACCCGTTCGATTTCGTGCGCTTCGATTGCGCGCAGCAACTTGGCCTGTGCTTCGAGCCCCAGATCGCCCACTTCGTCCAGAAACAACGTGCCCGTATGCGCGCGTTCGAAACGACCAATGCGACGATCCGTCGCGCCCGTGAACGCGCCGCGCTCGTGACCGAACATTTCACTCTCCACGAGATCGCGTGGAATCGCTG
>JBDTTO010000745.1:0-2628 GCA_039930585.1 Gemmatimonadaceae bacterium | reverse complement strand
GTGCCAGCGCCAACATTGCCGGCCGTCCAGTTTGCCCAGGTCTGCGCGGATGCCAGTGACGGCAACGCGACGACGACGGCAACGGCGAGTGCGCGGAAGATTTTCTGCATAGTCAGGTATTAAAAAGGGAAAGCAGCGGGTATTCTCGGCAGAGTTAAGAGCAATTTCGGGACCACTTGGCAACCTTTCACCAACATTCTCTAACCAATTGATTTGAAACAACTTAGCTTTGCTGGGACGCGGGCAAATATCACACAACTCTTCACTTGTGTGTGTTGCACTTGCAACAGGTATGTTGCGAAGTCAGCCGAATCCCAAAAAATAACGATAAGTTTTTCTCGTTATTGAACTTACGCGTTGCCCAGCCGGCTGTCGTTTTCGAGGTACCCACGCACGTAGTCCTCCACCGAGTCTGCGAGTGGCGTAACCCGCGCCTGATAACCGCTGACCCTCAGCTTTCCGATGTTCGCCTGCGTGAAATACTGGTATTTGTCCCGAATGCTGGCCGGGATGTCGACAAAATCGATCGCGCGCTCGCGACCCATGGCGACAAACAGCGCATCCACGAGCTCAAGCCAGGTGTGCGCCTGTCCGCTGCCGATGTTGAAGAGACCGTTAGCCGTGCGCGTTGTCGCGAGGTGCAGCGTCATCGCCACGGCGTCTTTCACGTAGAGGAAATCGCGCTTCTGTTCGCCGTCGCGATAATCATCACGATGACTGCGAAACAGCTGCACACGACCGGTTGATTTGATCTGTCCGTATGCTTTGTGCACCAATGATCGCATGTCGGCTTTATGCGCTTCGTTGGGACCAAACACGTTGAAATATTTGAGTCCGACAATGTGCGACAGCAGTCCGCTGCGCGCCGCAAATTGATCGAAGAGTTGCTTGGAATATCCGTACGCATTTAACGGACGCAACTTCGCAAGCGCGTCATTTCCCTCGGAGACGTCGTCCATCTGCTGCGCGCCATCGCCGTAGGTGGCAGCACTTGACGCATACACAAATCGCGCGGCGTGATTGCGCGTCCACAGCGCAAGATTTTTTGTGAACTCAAAGTTGTTGCGCATCAGATACGACGCATCGAGTTCAGTGGTGGCCGAACACGCACCCATGTGCAACACCAGATCGAATGAGCCGAGTGTGGCGTTGTTCAATCGTGTCATGAGATCGTCGGCGTCGAGATAATCCTCGAATTTGAGTGGCACCAGATTGCGCCATTTTTCGTCACTGCCCAATCGGTCGGCGATCACGATGCGCTCGACGCCATGTTGATTGAGCGCCCACACGAGAGCGCTGCCGATGAAGCCGGCGCCTCCGGTAACGAGGACGCGCGTTGGCAATGAGGCCAATGGAGGAAGCGTTAGCATGTCGGTCGGATCCAGGTTCACAGGCTCGGTTCCGCCCACACAATGGAAGCCCACTCGGCGCTTCAGGCGGCTTGGGAGAAACTATCGACGGTGAACGTTTGGCGTTTGCTGGCTGGGTGGGTCGATTGAAACTCGCTGAAACCGGGGGCACACCCTGCCGTATATGCTACCATAGTGATATCATATCACTATCAACCCCTCCTTCCACGAGGATCCAAATGTTTCGCGAGAACGAAGTCCGTCCGGCCCCTGGGATTCTGATTGCACTTCTGATCTTTGGCGCGGTGATTGGTGGCTTTGCCCTGATCGTCATGGGTGCAACGGGCCGGAAGCCCACGTTTGTCATCCTGGGCGTCGCACTCATCGCAATTGCCCTGCTCTGCATAAACGGGCTCTTCACGGTCCAGCCGAACGAAGGCAAAGTGCTGACGCTGTTTGGTACTTACAAAGGCACCGCGAAACAGCCGGGGCTCTGGTTCACAAACCCGTTCATTACCAAGAAGGCCGTGTCGTTGCGGGTGCGAAACTTCGAAACGGCCAAGCTCAAAGTGAACGATGCGCGTTCGAATCCCGTGGAGATTGGCGCGATCGTCGTGTGGAAGGTGGTTGATACCGCCGAAGCGATTTTCGAGGTGAACGACTATCAGCAGTACGTCACGATGCAGAGTGAATCGGCGCTCAGGGCACTGGCCTCATCGTATCCGTACGATCATCACGGCTCGGACGAAATCGCGCTCAGTACGCACACACTCGAAGTCTCCAAAGGATTGATGGAAGCGTTGCACGAACGTTTTGCGAAAGCTGGCGTCGAAGTACTGGATGCGCGCATCAGTCACCTGGCGTACGCGCAGGAAATTGCCGCCGCGATGTTGCAGCGACAGCAGGCGAGTGCCATTGTCGCCGCTCGGCAGACTATTGTTGAGGGTGCCGTTGGCATGGTGGAAATGGCGCTGGAGCAACTCAACGGCCGCAACATCGTGACGCTGGATGACGAACGCAAAGCGTCGATGGTGAGCAATCTGTTGGTGGTGTTGTGTTCCGACCGGGCCGCACAGCCGGTTGTGAATACCGGTTCACTGTACCACTAGGCAGCGGTAAGGCAGCCGATGGCCGAACGCAAATCGTTTCTCCTGCGCATTGACCGCGACACGCTGGATGCGGTGCAGCGTTGGGCGAATGACGACCTGCGCAGCCTGAACGGGCAGATCGAGTTTCTCCTGCGGCGCGCGTTGCAGCAAAACGGGCGCGCGCCGAAGGG
>JBDTTO010000744.1:0-2630 GCA_039930585.1 Gemmatimonadaceae bacterium | reverse complement strand
CGATTCTCGATTGCCAGATACACGCGCGACATTCCGCCACCGCCAAGCTCACGCTCGATGGTGTATGTCGTTCCCAGGTCGTGCTGCAGTTGCCGGAACAGCGCGTCGTCGTTCAGAGGATTCGGAGAAAGGGTCGCCCGGACGACGCGGAAATAGTTTCGCGGCTGCGGTCAGGCGAATTTTACGTTCGGGACCCTTAAGCGCGATACAGGAAGCAACATTCGCGAGTTGTAGAGCTTGCAGCTCTTCGCGTGCCGGGGCCCGATGACCGTATCCTTTTGCGGTACCTCAAACGTTCTAAAGAGCATGACAACTCTACGAGGGAAAACCGCGTTGGTGATCGGAGGCAGCTCGGGCGTCGGTAAAGCGACCGTCCAGGCATTGCTGGCCGAGGGAGTGCGCGTTACCGCGGTGGCGCGTGGTGAAGATAGGTTGCGATTGCTTGCGGCCGAGTTCGGAGACGGCGTTACAACCGTCGTTGGTGATGCCAGCGAGCCGTCGTTTGCGGACGGTCTCTTACGCGACAACATGCCGGACTTTTTGATCATCGCCGCGGGCACCAGTGCGCAAACACAGGTCTTTGACGCGTTTGACTGGGAATCATTTTCGGCCGCGTGGAATACCGATCTCAAGATGTCGTTTCATTTCGTGAAGCAGGCATTTGCGTTGCCGCTGCGACCGGGATCGACGGTGGTACTGGTATCAAGCGGCGCGGCGGTGAACGGCTCGCCTCTGTCCGGTGGATATGCGGGTGCAAAACGCATGCAGTGGTTGCTCGCGGGTTACGCGCAGAAAGAATCAGACGCGCGAAAACTCAACCTCCGCACAATTGCGGTGCTTCCCACACAACTCATTCAAGGAAGCGCCATTGCTGCGCGCGCATCCAAGGCCTACGGCGCGCTCGCTGGCATCTCGGCCGAGGAGTACATGCAGCGCTCTCCCGTTCCACTTACAAACGAAAAAGTCGCAACAGCGATTGTTGGCGCGTTGCGCGGCGATGTTGCTGTTGGCACAACGGCCATCGCGGTAAGCGGCAGCGGTGTAGAATCCCTCAAATGACCGACGTCCTCGCCAACGCCGTAGCCGCACGGCAACAGTTTGAAGATTCCCTCAAATGACCGACGTCCTCGCCAACGCCGTAGCCGCACGGCAACAGTTTATGGAAACCGTGGCCGGGTTGCGTCCTGAATTGCACCGCTACTGCGCGCGCATGACGGGTTCGGTGTTCGATGGCGAGGACGTTGTGCAGGACACATTGGCCAAAGCGTGGTACGCATTGGCGGAGATGAATTCACTGCCACCACTGCGAGCATGGTTGTTTCGCATCGCGCACAACGCGTGTATGGATTTTCTGCGTCGTTATGAAAACCGCAACGTCGATGCAAACGCGGATGTATACGTGGTGGCAGACCATTTGGAGGCGCGCGAGATGGAACAGCAACCGCCCGATGATGAACGCGTGGAGATCGCGCTCAACATGTTCGCATCATTGCCTCCGGTGCAGCGCAGCGCATTTGCGTTAAAAGATGTGCTGGGTCTGTCGCTTGAAGAAACCGCATTGACCATGGGCACCACCGTTGGTTCGGTGAAGTCCGCGTTGGTGCGCGCACGCAGTAACGTGGCCGCGGCAAATGCGCGCGGTGCAACGCCCGTGCAAAATGCGGACATCGCACGACTGCGAAACTACAGCGAATTATTCAACGCACGCGATTGGGATGGTCTGCGCGCACTGTTTGGTGAAGAGACGCGATTGGAGGTTGTGTCGCGTCATCAAAGTCGAGGCAAGGCGGCAGCGGAGTATTTCACGAAGTACGCGGAAGTGATGCCGGCAGACGATCTTCGTACCGACGTGGTACTTGTCGAAGGGCAACCGATGCTGGCGGTGTTTCGTCCGTCGGAAAGCAATGTGCCGGCATATTTCATCAGGCTTGAATGGCATCAGGAGCGTGTGGCGCTCGTACGCGACTTTCGGTATGCGCCGTACATTGTGCGCGATGCAGTGGTGGAGGGGGTGTGAGTCGACGCCGGATCCCAAACGTGCGCCGCCCATTCGAGAACATTGTCGATTCGAACGCCATCGCATTTGTCACAACACCCGGTTGCTCGAATCTTCCGGTTTGAACGAGAGAAAAGCCATTCAACGATTCTGACGGCGAGCGACTTCCGTCGCTGCGAAGGCGCTTCACCAAAGTATTTGAGTATCGCCGAGCGAAAGCAGACATCGCGCGCGTTGGCATGCTTCTTCATCTGATCAATGCCGTCGGTTTTTGCTTGTAGCGCCGATGTTTTATCGGGAGCTCCGAGATCAGAATTCTTGACCGTGTGATCTGCCATAAAGTTGAGAAGTCCGACGTCCCGTTTTCCCGTGAACAACACAGCGATCGACGAAGACCCGTCGCGTCCTGCACGTCCAAACTCTTGCAGATAGTCCTCGACCGAAGCGGGGTGCTGCCAATGAATGACCAGGCGCACATTTGGCAAGTCGAGTCCCATTCCAAATGCGTTTGTGCAGATAACAATATTTGCTGGGGGCTTCAGGCGACCGGTAAAACGTCCGAGCAGAATATCACGTTCATTCGCAGTGCCGAGTTTTGAATGAAAGAACGGCGCATTCAAACCGAGGTCGCGCA
>JBDTTO010000743.1:0-2631 GCA_039930585.1 Gemmatimonadaceae bacterium | reverse complement strand
TGGGCCGACAAGATTCGTTTGTGGCGAACACAAATGGGTGTCATTCCTGGCCCCATGGAAGTGTGGCTGGCGCATCGCTCCATGGGCACTCTACATGTGCGTCTCGAACGCCAGTGCAAAAGCGCAATGAAAGTCGCCGAGTTTTTCAGTACGCACGAAAAGGTGAAAGGCGTGCGTTATCCCGGACTCGCGAACGACATTTCGCACGACGTTGCATGCAAGCAGATGATGTGGTTTGGACCGGTTATCAGCTTTGAATTGGCGGACAAGGAAGCGGTCGAACGATTCTTCGCGGCGTCAACGCTGGTGCACGAAGCGACAAGTTTTGGTGGTATTCACACAAGTGCAGAGCGTCGTGCGCGCTGGGGTGCTGATCAGGTGTCGGAAGGGTTTGTTCGATTCAGCGTTGGGTTGGAAGATGTGAATGATCTTATCGACGATCTCCGCAGCGCACTCACCCACGTGTAACCAGGCATGACCTTCATGGACAGACGCAAATTCCTCGGCAGCAGCGCAATCGCGGGCGCCGGTCTTATCGCACTGCCGGGTTGCACCACGGAAACGCGCGACCGCGCGGAGCTACGTACGAAGAAAAAGACGGACTCTACGTCCGCGAATGGCACTGCTTCGGCATTTGCGTATGACGACGTTTCCGTTGCTGAGTTGCAGAAGCAGATGACGGCCGGAACGCTGACCTCCGTCAAATTGACGGAAGCGTATCTCGCACGCATGGACGAGATTGATTCGGCTGGACCGACGTTGCGCTCTGTCATTGAACGCAATCCGGATGCGCGTACGATTGCGCAGGCTATGGATGATGAACGCAAGAGCGGCAAGATACGCGGGCCATTGCACGGTATTCCCGTTCTCGTAAAAGACAACATCGATTCGGCCGACAAGATGATGACGACGGCGGGATCGCTGGCGTTGGCGGGAACACCGGCGCCGAAAGACGCGTTCATTGTTGAACGACTGCGCGCTGCTGGTGCTGTGTTGCTCGGGAAAACAAATCTCAGCGAGTGGGCAAACTTTCGCTCGTCGCGATCAAGCAGCGGGTGGAGCGGACGCGGCGGGCAAACGCGCAATCCATATGTGCTTGATCGCAATCCGTGCGGCAGCAGTTCGGGCACCGGTTCATCAATTTCAGCGAGTCTTGCTGCGGTTGGTGTCGGAACTGAAACTGATGGATCAATTATTTGTCCGTCCTCGCTGTGTGGCATTGTCGGACTCAAGCCAACGATTGGACTCGTAAGTCGCAGCGGAATCATTCCAATTTCGGCCACACAAGACACGGCCGGACCTATGGGACGCACGGTTGCCGACGTTGCTGCGCTGTTGAGTGTGTTAACTGGTGAAGATCCGCGCGATGCTGCAACGGCCGCCAGCAAGGGACACACTGAAACCGACTACACAAAATTTCTCGACGTGAACGCGCTCAAGGGCGCACGTATTGGTGTCGCTCGGAATCTCGCTGGATTTCATCCGGCGGTTGATGCGGCGTTCGATGCCGCAGTGAAAGCGCTCACCGCAGCCGGCGCTACCGTTATCGATCCGGTCAACACACCAAACCTCGGCAAGTATGACGATGCCGAGATGGAAGTGTTGTTGTATGAGTTCAAGGATGGTTTGAACAAGTATCTCGCCGAGCGTGGCGCCACCGTGCAATACAAAACGCTCGCGGACTTGCTCGCGTACAACACGCGCGAAGCTGCAACAGAGATGCCGTATTTCGGGCAGGAGTTGTTTGAACGTGCGGAGAAGAAAGGGCCGCTCAGTGATGCCGCCTACAAAAATGCGCTGGCGACTTGTCGGAAACTCGTGCGCACCGAAGGGCTCGATCAAATATTTGCACAACACAAACTTGATGCTCTCGTCGCACCTTCGAACGGACCGGCGTGGCCAACCGATCACGTGAATGGTGATCGATTTACAGGCGGCAACACGAGTTATGCGGCGGTAGCGGGATATCCGTCCATCACGGTTCCGATGGCTTTTACATCGGAGCTGCCTCTCGGACTGTCGTTTTTAGGAACCGCATGGAGCGAAGGGCGCCTCATTGGCCTCGCGCATTCGTTCGAACAGGCCACAAAGAGCCGTCGATCGCCTAAATTTCTGCCGACCGTTCCATCGACTTAGTGATCCCGAATCGCGCGCGCGTGAAACGAGATCGCATCCGGCACATTTTCGCATGAAAGCAGATCCTGCAGCAGAACAAGCAAAGAAGAAAGCATTAATCGGAACGGCCGCCGCGTTGATTGTCACCGTGGCGGCGTGGTTCTTCATTGACCACCAAACCGATCGCGGACTCGCTCGGCTCAATCATATCGACAGCGTGTACGCGGTCTGCAACGTTGACTACAAGCGGGCGCGAAACAGTTCGGACACGAGTCGCATCGACGCAAAACCGTTGAGTGCGCCGATTGACAGTGGCAAGCAGGGCGCACCGCAACGCTGTGGTGATCTGCGCCGACCAGCCGATGCGCTGGAATCGCAGGATTCGGTGCGTCGTTCGCAGGCAACGCGCAACGTGATGCCGACTCGTGATGGGCGCTGAAATCGCATCTCCGCAAGAACTTTTGAGAAAACTGACATGACCATTCAATCAGCGACGGAGCTGGAAGGGATGCGCGC
>JBDTTO010000742.1:0-2633 GCA_039930585.1 Gemmatimonadaceae bacterium | reverse complement strand
GACTTGCCCGCGTCTTCTTCCATGTGCACGCGCGTGATGCGAATGACGACCGGCTCATCACCGCGCTTGAGACCGACGTCGAGTTGCCCCCAACTTGCCAACGGTTGATCGAATTGCGAGATCTGATAACCCTTGGGCAGATCCGGATAGAAATAATTCTTGCGCGCAAAAATGGATTGCGGATTGATCGTGCAGTCCAGCGCGAGTGAAGCAGTCGTTGCGAGTTCGACGGCGTGACCGTTCAGCGTTGGAAGCGCGCCTGGAAGCCCGAGGCAAACGGGACATGTGTTTGCGTTAGGTGCGTCGCCAAAACTCGTGCGACAGCCGCAGAATGCTTTCGTTTGCGTTTTGAGTTGACAGTGTACTTCAAGACCGATCACCATTTCGTAGGCGTCGGTGACTTTTGCTTTTGTTAGCGTACTCATTGGTGCGCCTCCGCTCCGAGCGCGCGCTCGAGCGCATAGGCCACGCGAAACATCGTGGCTTCGTCAAAGTGCGAGGCAAGCAACTGTCCGCCAACGGGCAGCCCTTCGATGCGACCAATGGGCAATGACATGCCCGGAATTCCGGCGAGATTGGCGGTCACCGTGAAGATGTCGCTCAAGTACATCTCATACGGATCGGACTTGGCGCCAATCTTGAATGCAGTTGTTGGGGTGGTCGGTGTGAGCAGCACATGTACTCCGCTCGCAAAAACATTTGTAAAATCCTGCGTGATAAGTTCACGCACGGCTTGCGCACGTTTGTAATACGCGTCGTAATAACCGGCGCTCAACACATACGTGCCCAGCAAAATGCGACGCGTAACTTCCGGACCGAATCCCGTAGAGCGCGTATTCTCGTAGAGTCCGCGCAAACCTTCGCCTTCCTTGCGCAATCCGTAACGTACACCATCAAAGCGCGCGAGATTGCTTGATGCTTCGGCTGGTGCAACGATGTAGTAAACCGGAACCGCCAGATCGGTGTGCGGCAGAGAGACTTCGCGAATTTCCGCGCCAAGCGACTCAAGTCGATCACGTGCGCGTTCGCACAACGCACGAATGTTTGCATCGAGCGATGCTGGGAAATATTCGGTTGGCCAACCGATCACGAGTCCACCAAGTGGCTGTGCGGATGTGTCCGTACGTGCAGCGCAGTAGTCATCAACAGGGGCACTGGATGACGTTGAATCAAGTTCGTCGCGACCAGCGATGACTTGCAGGCCGAGTGCCGCGTCGTCAACACTTTTGCCAAATACGCCAATGTGGTCGAGTGATGACGCGTATGCCACCAGACCGTGACGACTCACACGGCCGTAGGTTGGTTTCACACCAACAACGCCACAGAATGCAGCAGGTTGACGAACGGAGCCGCCGGTTTCGGAACCGAGTGCGATACGGACGGCGCCGGCAGCAACGGCAACGGCGGAGCCGCCTGATGAACCGCCTGGAACGCGCGTCGGGTCAATCGGATTCAGTGTCGGGCCGTACGCGCTGTTTTCGGTGGATGAACCCATCGCGAATTCGTCCATGTTCGTTTTGCCGACGACGATTGCACCCGCGTCACGCAAACGTTTGACTGCGGTGGCTTCGTACGGGCTGATGTAGCCTTCAAGAATTTTTGAGCCGCATGTTGTGGGCATGCGGAGTGTTGCGATGTTGTCCTTGATGACAACCGGCACTCCCACCAATGAAGCGCCAGCGTGCGAAACGCCAGCACTTTCCGGTCGTGCCCAACCGACAATTTGATACTCGTGGCCCGCGGCAGTGTTCTCAAGTTCTTCGTCGATGACAAGAACTGCATTCAGCCCACCGGGCCCGGCGTTTGTGCTTTTGATGCGCTCGAGGGCGGCATTCACCCCGTTGAAGAAGTCGCGGGATTTGGCGCGAACATCGTTAGCGAGAGTCGCAGAATCGATATCGAGCGGATGTGCGAGTGGAGCGTCACTCATGACGCGTCATCACTGTCGGCGGAGCTTCCCGCGCTTCCATGTGTCTCGAGTTTCGGGACCAAAAAGAATCCATCACGCATCGACGGCGCAAAATCTTCACGCGCGCGCTGCAGCGCAGTCGGCAATGAATCATCGGGACGCAACGGCATACCCGGCGCATTCGCAGCGTTCGATTCGAAGTGGCTCAGATCAACAGCCTGCAGCACGTCCATGTGCGCAAGGATGCGATTCAGTTCACCCACAAGTGTTGGCACGCGTTCGTCACTCATGCCCAATCGCGCGAGGGCCGCGATATGCCGAACATCACTTTCCGAAACGGACACCTACTCCCACCCGCGTTCGAGTTTTGCCTGTGCGATCACCAACGTTTTGCGGCCAATCTCTTCATCATCGAAATCGATGCGGACCTTTGCATCGCGCCCCGATCCACTGAGTTCGGCAATCGTACCTGATCCAAACTTGGCGTGTTTGACGCGTTCACCTACGCGCAACATGGCGTCGTCCTGCGACTCGTCTTCCGGCGCAACTTCCGGACGTGCCGCACGCGCAGGTGGTCTTGAGCCAGAAAACGAACCGGATGCTTTTCCAAATGGCACTTCTTTTCCGCCGTAGCCTGCAGCGCTGCCGTAACGCGCACCGCTGTTTGACTGCGAAGTCTTTCCCCACGCGTCCGACGAACTTGAATTGCGAGAAGACGATCCCA
>JBDTTO010000741.1:0-2634 GCA_039930585.1 Gemmatimonadaceae bacterium | reverse complement strand
TGCGTCGCGAAGGACGCAAAAAGACCCCGATGTACCGTATCGTCGTTGCCGATTCCAAGGCGCCGCGCGACGGCAAGTTCATCGAGATCATTGGTCAGTACCAGCCGCGCTTCGGTGGAGAGAATGCTCTCAACCTGCAGCTCGATCGCGTGGAATACTGGCTGAACGTTGGTGCCGAACCAACGGATACGGTTCGTTCGTTGCTGCGTCGCGGTGGTGTGCTCAAGGCACGTCACGAAGCGCGTCTTGCAACGAAGCTCAAGGCTGCCGCTGTTGCGGTGCCTTCTGATTCAGCTCCGAAGGCGTAATCGTTTTTCGATGCCCGAGCTGGTAATTGTTGGACGAGTGCGTCGTGCACACGGTGTGCGCGGCGCCCTCGCAGTGGAAAGTCTGATTGACTCGCCGGACGCGGTCTTCGCGTCCGGCGGTGTCATTTATGCGGCTGATCGCAACGGTGCCGCGAGCGACGAAGGCGCCATGCATATCGTTGATGGCCGCCCAATGAATAACGATTGGTTGGTGCAGGTCGCCGAAATTGATGACCGCGACATCGCAGCGAATTGGCGTGGGCGTTATTTGCTGGCCGATGCGTCGTTGCTTGGTGAAGATGATGATGGCGTGGCCGTGCTGCTCAACTACGTTGGTTATGAAGTCGAAATGGATGGACGCGGCGTGGTCGGTACCGTGCGCGACGTATACTCCGCGCCGCAAGGCTCGCTGCTGGAAGTGCAAACGGACAACGGAATGCCGTTGGTGCCGTGGCGTCCGGAAATCGTGCGCGAAGTGAATGACGAAAAACGGCTGGTGTCGTTGTACGAGTTGGACGGATTGCTGGACGCGTAGCGCGTCGCTCACGCACGCAAACCACGTCATTCAATGCTTCGCGTAAACGTTGTCACGCTGTTCCCCGAACTGTTTGCGAGCGCGTTGTCGATCAGCATTCCGGCGCGCGCAAAGGCCGCTGGCGCCGTTGATTACAATCTCGTAAACCTGCGCGACTTCACGCACGACCGTCACAAGACCGTTGACGATTACGCGTTTGGTGGCGGTCCGGGAATGGTGATGAAACCGCAACCGTTTTTTGAAGCGGTTGAAAGCATCGGTGCGAAGTCACCAATTGTTCTGCTGTCGCCGCGCGGCAAACGATTCGCACACGCCGATGCAATGCGTTTCGCCGCATGCGACGAAGTCACGTTTCTCTGCGGCCACTACAAGGACGTGGATGAACGTGTCGCACAACAGCTCGCGACCGAAGAAATATCGCTTGGAGATTTTGTGTTGAGCGGTGGTGAGCCGGCCGCGTTGGCAATCATCGACGCAATCGTGCGATTGTTGCCCGGTGCGATGTCGGATCTCGAAAGTGCGCGCGGCGATTCATTTTATGATCGCGGCATCAGCGCACCGAGTTACACGCGACCGCCCGAATACCGTGGCGCAGCCGTGCCGGAAGTCTTGCAGAGTGGCGATCACAAAAAGATTGAGGCGTGGCGCGAAGCCGAATCTTTACGCCGCACGCGCGAGGCAGAGGCGCGCGATCGCGCCGAGTGGCACGAGCGGGAACAACGTATTGCTGAGCGGGATGGCAGAATTGCGGAGGCTGATGCGTTGGAAGCGAAGAAAGCCGCCGAACGTGCACGGAAACGAGACCGGAAGAAACGCAAGCCAAACGTTGGTTGATCGCGCAATCGGAGCGTATGATCACTCGCATTATTGTTGCGCTGTTATTCGTTGTTGGTCATGCGCTTTCTGCGCAGTCAGTATCGCCCGGGCAAAGCGCCGTGCTGCGCGGCACGGTGACGAACGCGACGGGTGAACCGTTGCAGTACGCTGTTGTCTCCATTCCATCGCTGGACCGACAGCAGTTTGCAAACAGTCAGGGCAAGTTCTATTTCACGGGACTTGAACCGGGAAAATATCAACTCAGCATTCGGCAGCTTGGATTCACGGCAGTTTCTGTTGAGATCACGCTGGCGGCCGGACAGAGCCAGGATGTGCCGGTGCGCATGCAACGTATCGTGACAACACTGACCTCAATGAAAGTGCTGGCCGATTGGCCGTGTGACAAACCGGGACGGCCGAGTGGCGTTGGCAGAGTCGATTTGGTGGAAGTATTTGAGCAGCTGGAGCAGAACGCAGTGCGCATGCGGCTCTTGAGCACCGAATATCCGTTTGACGTAATCACTGAACGCATTCGTGTGCTCCGGCACGCCGACGGACTGGAAACGATTGAGAGTCACGATTCGGTGCGGGCGCCCAACCAACAGAAAGCCCGATACCGGCCGGGTGAAGTCGTGCATGTGATCGATGAAAATGTGAGGCCTCGCCAGAAGTACATGCAGCTGCCAACGTTGCTGGACTTTGCCGATCCACTGTTTCAGGCAAATCATTGCTTTCTGTTGCGAGGCGTTGAGCAAACGGCAACAGGCAAAGAGATTCGTGTCGACTTCAAACCGGCTGCGAAATTGAAAACGCCAGATGTAGCGGGTAGCGTGTTTCTGGATGCTGAGAGCTACAAACTGCTGCGTTCTGATATTGAGATGACAAAGATTCCGAACGACTTGCCGGGATTGATGCGCGTGCAGGCGCTGACGTACTTCGATGACATTGTGCCGGGACTTCCAACGATTGGGGAGA
>JBDTTO010000740.1:0-2640 GCA_039930585.1 Gemmatimonadaceae bacterium | reverse complement strand
CCGGGCGCAACTTCTGCACGAAGCTGTGGAATATCGGACGCTTCCTGTTGTCGCGCGTTGGCACGGAACCCGTGCGTTCGGTGTCATCGCTGAACGCCAGTGAACTAACGGCGGGCGATCACTGGATTCTCGAACGACTGAACGAAGCCGTGCGTGATTGCGACGCCGCGCTTGGTCCCGCGCGTCCGGGCGCTGACGACAAATGGACAGAAGCCGAACGCCCGCGCGGATTGCGTTTGTCCGAATACGCCGAGGCCTCGCGCCGTTTTGTGTGGAACGAACTCGCTGATTGGTATCTCGAATCAGTGAAGCCACGTCTTGCGGCCGATGGCCCCGATCGTGAAGTCGCACGTGCAGTTCTCGCGCACACGTTTGACGGCGCGCTGCGTTTGTTGCACCCGATCGTTCCATTCATCACCGAAGAATTGTGGCACAAGTTGCCGCAGTCTCCGGAAAACGAATTTCTCGCGAAAGCGAAGTGGCCCAACGATCGCGCGCAGGCGAAATCATTGTTTGAGGATGAACACTGGCACAGCGCAAAGGCGCCGGCCGCTCCGGATTTGGCGAATCCGGCGGCAGTCGCGTTGAGCAATCCGTGCGCGCTGTTCGAACTCACGCGCGAAACTGTGATGGCGGTGCGACAGATTCGATCAGAAAACGGTGTTGCTCCAAAGACCGCCGTGAACGGATCACTGATCGCACCCAAGGCCCTGCACTCGGCGCTTTCGACAATGCTGGAAACAGTCGCATCGATGGCGCAAACGAGACTTACGCTCGCGGAAGCTGCTGATGATTCGGTGGCGGCCCACGCGCTGTTATCGCAAGGAATCGAACTTGTAGTGCCTCTCGCGGGTCTTATTGACCTCACCAAGGAAGCCGCCAAGCTGCAAACCGAGTACGACCAACTCGCTCGGCAGTTGGAATTGCTGGACGGTCGCCTTTCGAACGAGAAATTCACCGCCAAAGCGCCGCCCGAACTCGTGGCTGCTGAACGCGCGAAGGCCGAAGAGTGGCGTGCAAAATGTGCGCAGCTGCAGGCCAAAATCAGGAAACTTCTTGGATGATGAATCGCGGCACCGTGCGTCGTAGCGCCAGACATCGTAGCGCCGGTTGGTTTGCAGTCTCTGCGTTGTTGGGAGCACTGATTTTTGCGTGCGCGAATCCCAATCAACCACCCGGTGGACCGCCGGACATCGATGCGCCACGCGTAGTCAAGATCACGCCAAACGACGGCACGATTGGCGCGAAGCCCAAGGCCGTTGTGTTTCAGTTTGATGAAGTCATCAGCGAAACACCCAAGGGCAGCATGAATCTTGGTGCGTTGATTTTCATCAGTCCACGCAGCGGCGTTACCGAAGTCGATTGGCGCCGCTCGCAACTTGATGTGAAGCCAAAAGACGGTTGGAAACCGAACACGGTTTACTCGGTGTTGCTCGGTCCGGGGGTCATGGATCTGCGCAACAATGCGATCGATACGGCAACGCGCATTGTGTTTTCAACGGGCGGTCCGATTCCCGAAACCAAAATCGAAGGCGTTGTGTTCGATTGGCAGGGAGGACGATTTGCACCAAAAGCGATCGTCGAGGCAATCGCACCGGTACCGAGGTATGACAGCACGAAAAAAGTGAAGGTCGATAGCACAATTTACCAGACAATTGCGGATTCGCTGGGACGTTATTCGCTGCGGCATTTACCGCCAAACACGTACACGTTGCGAGCAATTGTTGACCGCAATAACAACCGACTGCTCGAACCATTGGAGCCGTGGGATACTGTTGCCGTGGCGCTGCTGACAAACGCCGCGTCCGATTTGTATGCATTTTCGCACGACACGCTTGGCCTGAAAATTTCGACTGTATCGCCGCTCGACAGCAACAAAATTATCAAGGTCGCCTTCAACAAACCGATCTCACCGTCGCAAGTGCCGCAGGTCAGCAACTTCCTGCTGCTGAAGGTCGTGAAAAACGACACCACCACGATTGCGATCAACACAGTATTCAGCGCGCCGCAGAAAGCGTTGTTTGATTCGCTTCAACAGAAAGCCAGAAACGATTCCATCGCGAAGTCCGCAAAGCCGGATACCTCGCTGGCCGCACGAACCCGTCGCGATTCGGTTGCGAAGGCCAAGGTGCGGGACAGTCTCAATCTCCTTGAACGGCAGCGCATCGAAGAACGTCGCTTGCTCGCGCTTCGCGGTGGCAGGCCCCTGCCGCCAAAGGACACGACGCCGCAACCAAAGATGAAACGTCCGGCGCTCTACACGGACGTATTTATCACGCCGGTACAACCACTTGAATTCGACGCACAATACGTCATCGTGGCGCGCAACATGCGCAGTGTGTCCGGCTACGTTAAACCGGACAAACCGCTGCCGTTCAAATCGCTGCCCAAGCCAAAACCGCCTGAAGAAAAAAAGAACCCCAATGGCAAGGACACGACCGCAACAACTTCTGTGCCCGTAAAGCGGTGACGGATTTTCACGCACGCGAAGCCAATGGCAAAGCCGCCTTATTTCTTGATCGGGACGGCACCATCATCACAGATGAGCACTATCTGAACGATCCGGATCGCGTGCGAGTGATGCCGGGCGCCGCAACATCCAGTGCACTGGCGAACAGTTTGGGCGTGACGGCCGGGAAT
>JBDTTO010000739.1:0-2640 GCA_039930585.1 Gemmatimonadaceae bacterium | reverse complement strand
AGGAGTTTCTTCGCAGGTGAAAGTCGCCGGTAACGGCCACCGGTGTGACAGGCCGCTCAGCCGTTCCGAGCAAACTCAACTGGCATCATTGTTCCATTGAAGAATGGCATGAGAACTCTCCTGCCCAGTCTTGCCGTAGTCGCGCTGTTGTCCGCTGCCGCCAATTCCGCGCACGCGCAAATCACAATCGATCGTGAAATCGTCACGCTGAATCCGGCCAATGCCGGCGAACGGATTTCCGATTTCGTGGTGCGCAACACCGGTCTTACCACGATAAGCGGCTCTGTGCAACTCGAAGATTGGGACGTTGACGCGCGGGGCACGAGCCACTGGAGAAAGAACGGCGTCGTTGCGGGATCGTGCGGCAATCGCGTTACGGTATCGCCGAGCGCACTGCAACTGGCGGCGGGCGAACAACAAACGGTGCGTGTCTCGCTAAAAGCAAACGCTCACTTTGATGCGGAGTGCTGGTCGGCGGCGGTGGTGAATTTGTCCGGCGCGAAAGGCATGGCGAACAGCAACGACAGCCTCGCAAGCATGCGGAAAACCGTTCCGCTGTACGTCACGCCCACCGGGCTGAGCGTTGATGGTGAGTTGAGCGACATGTATGTGAAGGACGACTCACTCGAAATCGTGTTCAAGAACACCGGCAAGTTGCGCGCGAAGATCATTGGCCAGGTGCAGGTGCAAACGTCCAACGATTCGCTGGTGACGACGGTTCCGCTGGAAGAGGCCACCGTGCTTGTTGGTGCAACACGTCGCTTGCGTGTCGCAATGCCAAAGTTGCCAAGAGGCTCGTACGTGTTGATGGCCGTTGTGGATTTTGGCGGTGATCAGCTTACGACGGTGCAGGCTGCGCTGGAGATGCGATAGCTCAGCCCTTCTTCACATCCACCACTGGCGGACCGTTGTCACGCTTGACTGGCGGCAAACTCTTCAAATAGCGGTACACCGAGCGCAAGTCATCATCGGCCATGCGTGAGAAGGACTGCCACGGCATTGGTGAACCCGGCAGCAATCGGCCCTGCCGAAAGCGCGCGATAAACTGGTCTTCGGTGATGTGCCCGAGACGTCCGGTTTCCGGGTCACTCGTGATGTTTGGTGGTGACCACGAATGTCCGGGATCATCAGCCTCGGTAAATTCGGTTGTGCCCGCGAAGCGCGGACCGACCAACGCTCCCGTCATCGGGCTGCGCTCGGTGTGGCACGCCCAACAAAGCGAAACAGATTCCACGATGTACTTGCCTGTTTCAACCGACGCGCCGTGTGGTGCGCGGACGGGCGGCGTTGCGGCTGGGCCAACAGGGTTTGCCATTGCCGTCGCCTTCACAACTTTTCCAAGCGTCGTGTATGCGTGTGGCGGCACTTCGTTACGTACTGGCGACATCGTGCGGAGATACGAAACAACGGCCTGCAGATCATCATCCGACAGCCCCTGCATTTCCATAAACGGCAGCAGTGCGCGTCCGTCATGGCCTACACCGTAGCGAATGGCGCGCGCAATCGCCTTGTCGGACACGTTGCCGAGTCCTGTTTCCTTATCGGCGGTAAGATTGCGCGTGTAGAACTTCCCGGGCGGAATTTCAAATACGTATCCGCCCACCAGGGGAACGTCTTCGCCTTCTGCTGCGGCCGCGCGTTCTGCCTGGCCGGCGTGGCATGACGCGCATGGGGCGAGATCGCGGACGATATAACGACCACGTTCGATAACGGCCGAGTCGGTTGAAGCGACGACGTCGGGAAAGGGCGTCGTCTTGTCAAAATTGAGATGCTGACGTGATGCGACGTAGGCCGTAAACGCAATTACGATGACGGCGAGCAGTCCACCGATGATTTTGAGTGCCTTTCGCACGATGGAATAGTCCTGTTGGAATTGCGCGCGGAAAATGACTGGCGGCGGGCAAAGATGCACGGATGCATCAATCGCGTCCACGATGCGCATAGACCATAACGGACCCGGATAACCCGATGAATGGGTCAAGTGATCTATCGGATGCAATCCACAGGCAACGGCTAGGTAGTGATTGCGCCGCACGACATATTCGAGTCCTGATGAAAAAACCCATACTCGGTGCCATGTCACTGTTCACGTTTCTCGCCAGTTGCTTCGGCGCCCGCAAGGAGCCTGAGAAGCCGCCGACTGCTCCGTATCCGCGTTTTCCCGAAACGGATGTGGCAGGGCTCAAGTTCGAGCATATCGAACTCGCGGATGGTTTCTCAATGAAGACGTTTTTCATCGCGCCCGACAAACAGCACGTGTACGTGCTGGCCTACAAGGATTTCGGCAAACGTATTCCCGATGATCCGCGCCCGCCCGAGCGCACCGACACCAGAATATTTGAACTGGATACGAAGGGTGTTATCAAGCGGCACGTCGAGCTGAAAAACGTTCCCGACGCGTGGGGATCATCAATGGGCATGATTGGCGATGAGTTGATGCTGTACACTGGCGATCATTTCATTGTGATCAATACAACGTCGCTGACAACGAAAGAGAAAATTCCGGTCTGGTATGACCAGCATTTTCCAACAAAGCAAAACATCGAGCTTATGACGCGCGATGAATACATCCCGGCGTATGAAGCGTTGTTTGATGCCGCGATGGAGAACTGCACGAACTGTCATTGGCTGGTGTGGCCC
>JBDTTO010000738.1:0-2641 GCA_039930585.1 Gemmatimonadaceae bacterium | reverse complement strand
AGTTCTCATCGCCTACCTCATCGCCCGATCCCTGTTTTAGGAGCCAGTTATGAACTTCGGTAATTTCGGTATGGGTGAGATGCTCATCATCCTGGTTGTTGTTTTGCTGCTTTTTGGTGCCAAGCGCATTCCGGAAATTGCCGGATCCATGGGCAAGGGTATCAATGAGTTCAAGCGCAACCTCAGCGATGCTCAGAAGCAGATCACCGAAGCGCCGGCACCACCGCGCAATGTTTCAAGTGGCGACGCCACCACGGTCACGCAACAGCACGAAGAAGAACGTCCAGAGCCGAAGCGCCTGCTGGGCTGAACTTCACAGTCGGAATAACAAACGGGCCCGCGCATCTTGCGTGGGCTTTTTGTTTTGTCGCAATGAACGGAGACAAAAAAAACGGGGCCGCGTCGATGGTCGACGCGGCCCCGTTTCGTTCGCAAATCAGTTGATTAAGGCGTGGATTGACGGCGCATTGCCGCCATAACCTTCACGCGATGATCTTCAACCTTGTTGTTGTCGCGAAGAGCAGCCATGTAGTCCTCGACACGCTGCTGCTTGAGCTGCTGCGTAAGTCCGCCACGCTGCTGGCCCTTTTGC
This sequence comes from Gemmatimonadaceae bacterium, assembly GCA_039930585.1. Taxonomy (GTDB): domain Bacteria; phylum Gemmatimonadota; class Gemmatimonadetes; order Gemmatimonadales; family Gemmatimonadaceae; genus Gemmatimonas. The sequence continues at coordinate 2,049 of JBDTTO010000738.1, read as the reverse complement.
GCTTCAAACGCGGTCTTGCTGGCATCGGTGCGTGAGTCGACACGCAGTACGATCATCGCGTCGTTGGCAGCCACTGGCGGGCTGACTTTGCCAACGGGAACGGTGAACGCAGCTCCGATTGCCTGGGTAAACTGACCAAGTCCTGGTACCAGTTCGACGCGAGCAAATGGCTTACTCTTTTCAACAGTGAGCTTGGCGTTTGCAGCGGCGGCTTCGAGCGTGCTGGATGCCGCAGCTGTTGAAATCGCCTGCGCCATCGGAATCAGCTTTTCGACACGCTTGTCTGCTGCGAGACGGCGGCGGATGTCCTCCTTCACTTCGGACATCGCCTGCTGGCCACCCTGCGTCAGCGAATCCAGACGCACGAGGTAGTAGGCATCCGGTGCATCCATCAGGTCGCTGGTTTCACCAACGCGTGATCCCGAGAACGCCCATGCACTGGCACTTGGAACCTGACGACCGGCGAAGTTCAGCACTTCTTTTTCAATCGCGACCACGGAAGCTGGCGAGAGACCCAACGTTTTAGCTGCCGAGTCAAAGCGCAGTGGTTGATCCGTGACACTTCCTGCGAGCCGCGCCAGATCGTCCGCCTTGCGATCGATACGCGAGGCGTTTGAATCGGTCTGCGCGACCATGATCTGGATGTGACGAGCCAGGACGGAATCGCCTTTGCGCTCGTCCACGCGAATGAGATGCCATCCGAACACCGTGAGAACGGGCTGCGACAGCTCGCCAACCTTGAGTGAGTTGAGCGCGTTTTCAAATGGCGCGACAAAGCGACCCTTGTTGGTGCTCATGCCGAGGCTGCCACCGTTCACTGCCGACGACGAGTCGACGGATTCGCGCCGCGCAACGTCCTCAAACTTTGCACCGGCCACGATTTCGGCGCGCAGGCGCTCGATCTTCGCCTTTGACGCCGCCGAATCTTCGGCGGTGACGATGCGTGGAATTGTCAGCAGCGAGAGCACTGCACGGCCCGGGCGCGTGAAACCCTTCTTGTTGCGTTCGTAGTACGCGCTGATTTCAGCGTCTGTGACAGTTACTGCCGTATCGGTGAGGCTCGTGGTGCGGAGCGTCACGAATGATACGGTTGCACTGTCGTGACGATCACGCCAGATCTGCCACAAGCGTTCGTCTGACAGATACACGTCGCTCGAAACCTGGTCGAACAATTTCTGGCGCGGAATTTCCGAGCGGTAATAGTTCTCGAGACCGATGAGCGTACCGGAAGTCTTCGCCTGCGAGCTGGTGAGCAGGCGGCGATACTTTTCCGGGTCAAAACGGCCATCGGTTTGGAGCTCCGGGGACGACGTTGCACCCGGCGGCGGAGAGTTGAGTGCCGCTTGGCGGATTTCGTCGTCTGTAACGGAGATGCCCCGGCGCTTGTATTCCTGCTTGAGCAGAATTTCGTTGACCATCTGGTCAAAGGCCTGGTCTTCGACCGTACGCCGCTCGTCAAGCGTAAGGGAGTGACCAAGTCGCTGTTGCTGTTCCTGATCGAGCTGGGCTACCGCGCGCTGCCAGTTGGTGTAGAGAATGTCTTCTCCGTTCACCGTTGCAACAGCTGTAGAGGTCGTGACCGCAGCTGTATCGCCAAGACCGGCTGTACCGTACAGCAAGAAACCGCCGATGAACGCCGCTACGATAAACCACCAGATGTATTTCGCACTACTCCGCATCGATTGCAGCACCGGGCGGAACTCCTTGGATCGGGATAGGTTGGGCTTGAAAACTCGGCAACCAGTCGGCAAAACGCCGCGAGCACAGTCTTGCAAGCTAGATGGCGCCGAGGGTTAAACGCAAGAGATTTGAACAGATAGCACGCTCTACAACCGCAGGCCTCGCAGGACCTTCGCAGCTCCGTAACCGCAGTTCATCACACGTATCACGCAATTGACTTCCCCGAAAGTCGACGGCTAACTTGGCGCGCCACGCCTGATCGGATCCTTGAAGGGATTCAGACGGCAATGAAACGGCACCGCCATCCCCGCGCGTCGTCCCAACGGGATCTTCACCTGAGGCACAGACAGGATGAGCAACGCCGACCGC
>JBDTTO010000737.1:0-2644 GCA_039930585.1 Gemmatimonadaceae bacterium | reverse complement strand
CGGTCGAGTTCGCGGCCGAAGCGATGAGCGCGGCCAAAGATGCCGGCGCTTCGTACACGGACGTGCGAATTGGACGCTACCGTCGCCAAAACATCAACACGCGTGAACGCCAAATCACGGGCGTGTCCGATTCCGAATCATATGGCATCGGCATTCGCACACTCGTGAATGGTTCGTGGGGTTTTGCCTCCACGAGCAACATGACGAAGGAAGGCGTGGTGAAAGCGGCGCGTGAAGCGGCGCGTATTGCAAAGGCCGCACGTGCAGCGCAGAAGCGTCCAATCGAACTGGCGCCAACGCCAGTCGTGAAAGGCACGTGGATGACACCGGTCAAACGTGATCCGCTCGAAGTGCCAATCGAAGAAAAAGTGCAGCTGTTGTTTGCGTCGAACGAAGCCGCGCTCAAGACTGCGGGCACACGATTCGTAACGTCAGGACTGCAGTTGCTCCGCGAAATCAAAACGTATGTGAACTCCGAAGGCACCGAGACCACGCAGACGTTTATTCGCGTTGGACCGTCGTGGACGGCGCAGGGTGGAAAGTCGGGCGGGCCACTCGAATCGTATTCCGAAGAAATCGCGCCGCGCAGCGCCGGCTGGGAATACATCGAATCACTCAACATGCCAGGCAACGCCGCGCAGTGGGCATCACACGCGGTTGAAAAATCAGGCGCGCGTTCGGTTGAAGCGGGACGCTACGACATCATCATCGAACCAACCAATCTCTGGCTCACGATTCACGAATCGATTGGACATCCCACCGAACTCGATCGTGCAATGGGATACGAAGCGAACTATGCCGGCACGAGTTTCGTGGCTCCGCCGGCCGACAAGATCAACAAACTGAAGTACGGTTCGGATCTGCTGAACATTCAGGCTGATCGTACGCAAGCGGAATCACTCGCGCTGGTGCAGTGGGACGACGAAGGTGTGGCCGCCGACAAGTGGCTCATCATCGAAAAGGGAATGTTCAAGGACTATCAAACGACGCGCGAACAGGCGGCGTGGATTTCGAATCTCACAGGCGTGAAAAAATCGCACGGCTGTTCGTTCGCAGATTCGTGGGAGAGCGTACAGTTCCAGCGCATGCCAAACATTTCGCTGTTGCCGGGTTCGCGCGATATCGGGACCGATGACATTGTCGCTGCAACAGACCGCGGCATTCTTATCAAGAATCGCGGCTCATGGTCCATTGATCATCAACGTTACAACTTCCAGTTCTCCGGCCAGCTGTATTACGAAATCAAGGGCGGAAAAATTGTCGGCATGTTGAAAGACGTTGCCTATCAAGCCAACACGCCTCAGTTCTGGAATTCGATGGACATGATTGGCGGCCAGAAATCGTACTGGCTGGGCGGATCATTTGGTGACGGAAAAGGACAGCCAGGACAATCCAACTCCGTCAGTCACGGCTGCGTGCCGGCCCGCTTTCGCGGTGTGACCATTGTGAACACAGGACGGAACGCATGAAGCCCATGTCATTGATGGCCGACGCGGATTTTTTATCGCGCGAACAAGCCAAGGCGCTGTGCGATCGCGTGCTGTCATTTGCGAAGGCCGATCAGACTCGCGTGAACGTGCAATCCGGATGGAACGGCAACACACGTTTTGCAGGCAACGAAATCACGACGAGTGGCGGTTCGACGAACACGACCATCACGGTTACTTCCACCATCGGCAAACGCAGAGCGTCGAGAACCACCAACATTCTCGATGATGCAAGCCTCAAGCAAACTGTTGATCTTGCTGAACAACTTGCGCGCCTGAGCCCGGAAGATCCGGAAGCAATGCCGGAACTCGGCCCGCAAACGTACGGCACCGTGAATGGCTATTTCGACAAGACGGCCGAACTCACTCCCGAGGTTCGCGCAGCCGCCACACAGAAAACAATTGCCGCCGCCGAAGCTGCGGGCAAAAGCGTCGGAAATATTTTCGTCGCTGGGTTTCTTGATGCCAACGCCAGCGCATCAGCAGTAGCGAACAGCAAAGGATTGTTCGCGTACCACCGCGCAACAAGCGTTGATCTGTCAGTCACCGCGCGCACACCCGACGCCACAGGTAGCGGTTGGACCAGCGCTGGTGCACGCGATTGGAGCCTGCTTGATCCCGTTGCACTGGGCAAAGCTGCGGCAGAGAAAGCCGTTGCCAGCAAATCACCAAAAGCGGTCGAACCCGGCATGTGGACGGTGATTCTCGAACCACAGGCGGTTGCGGATATCATGCCGCAGCTCGTTGGTACATTCAACGCACGTTCGAACGACGAAGGACGCGGCACGTTCAGTCTGCCCGGTGGCATGACGAAACTCGGCCAGAAAATTGCCGACGAACGATTCACGATGTACGCCGATCCATTTGATCCCGATTTGCTGGGCGCACCGTTTGACGCAGAAGGATTGCCGCTCAAGAAAGTTGTATACATCGAAAACGGCATTCTGAAAAACTTCTCGTACGATCGCTTCTGGGCCGGCAAGAAAAATGTGCAGGCCGCGAATAGCGGTGGTGGTCGTGGCGGCGGTGGTGGAGGTGGCGGTGGCGGCGGTGGTGCAGGCCTCAAGATTGTTGGCGGCACCAAGTCCACAGCCGAACTTATTGCCGGCACCGAGCGTGGTATTCTCGTTACGCACTTTTTCTACATTCGAAGTCTC
>JBDTTO010000736.1:0-2646 GCA_039930585.1 Gemmatimonadaceae bacterium | reverse complement strand
GCTGGTCGAAACGTGCGACTTGAGATAACGCAGGCGTCCTTCGTACCGCTCGATTTCTTCGCGCACGCGCGCCAGTTCGCGTTCCACCGCGAGCACGTCATCCAGCTTGCCGGTGCGCGTCGCGAGCAAGGCAATCAGGCGTTCTTCAAGACGGTGTGCGTTTGCCTGACGCGCCGTGACGTCAAAGAATTCTTCTCCAACATCTTCGGCCGTGGATGTCTGCGATTCGATCTTGCCGATTGGTCGCAAGTTCCCGACGGTCGCATCGTAGCGCGCGGACGGAATCTTGAGTTCGATTTCGGCCGAGCGCACCATGTTGGAGCCGGTCGTTTGCGTGGTGTTGCCCACGTAGCCGCCCATGCTGACTGCGAGTTTCTGTACGGCGTCAATCGCGAGTTCGAGTGAATCAACTTCGATGGTCGCGGTGCCGTTGCGGATCACCATGGTTGGCGTGACGACCGCCGCCGCGCTCGCATTGGCAACCTGTTCTGCGGTTGGCGGCCCACTCGGTGCCGATGCGTCGGCGGCAGGCGCGGCAGTGAACGTCGCCGCTTTCGCTCCGCCCGCAACTGACACGCGGGCGAGCTCCATTTTATCGGTCGGGGCCGAGTTGCCGGGTTGGCCCTGTTGGGGCACAACTACGTCCTGACCGCAACCGGAAATAGCCAGCGCGGTAACGCAGCAGATTGCTGTCAAGCGCAAAGTCTTCCGAAGAGAACGCAGATGTGGTTTCATCAGTTGGGTATGTAGAATTTTGCAGTCGACTTCGACAACACGAACGTGTTGCGCCACCGTGAATCAGGCTGCCAATTGGGAGACGCGGAAAGCATACACCATTGCACACAAGAGCAACAATCTCGGCTGAAAACATTTTACTTCCTTACGATGACTCCTCCCCGCAAGGCTGTCACTAGTTTGGCGCTGCTTTTTCTGGCACTGTACGCCGCCTGCGAAACGCGTCCAGAATCAAAGCACAATGCGGCCGAAACCTCGGTGCGGCGCGACGTGAATCTGACGATGCAAAAATATGTGGACGCAGCGCGTGCAATTGATGCGGATGCGAGTGTCGCATTTTATACACCGACCGGTGTGTTGTTCGAGCCGGGTATTTCGCCAATTCAAAGTCCGGATTCTATTCGAGCATTCATCAAGTCATTCAGAGGTGTGCAAGTTGATTCGGCCACAATGGTTGCGGATACAATCGAAGTCTTCGGCAATACGGCAATGGTGTGGGGATCGTATTTCGAAAAATTGCGTTTCGTCGGTCAACCGCCCAGCACACAGCGCGGCCGTTTCGTGATGGAGTGGGTGCAGCAGGCAAACCGCAGTTGGTTAATCGAGCGCTATTATCGGATTCCGCTGCCCGATGCTCCGATTAGCACTGCATCGCCAGCAAAACCGTAGCGCCGCAAACCGTAGCGCCGCAAACCGTAGCGCAGTTCCAAAATGCGACAGTTTTTTTTCACGGAGACACAAAAGCACAGGGAAAGAGCAACAACCAAAGCTTTTCAGTTTTTATGAAGACAGAGCTTATTTAGTTGGTGACGTTTGCCAATCGCCTGCTGAAAAACCGTCGCTCGGTTGCATTGCGCGACACATTTACTGCTTTCTGAAAATACTCTCGCGCCGCAACGCAATTTCCGACTCGCAGCTCAAGCTCGGCCAGAGCCGCAAAATAAAACGGATACGCATCCAACCGATCGCGGTCTGCAATGTCCTGCACCGCGCGAAGCCCCGCCTCCGCACCATCGCGCTCGCCAATCGCAATTGCACGATTCAACGACACCACCGGCGACGGAGCAATTTGCATCAACCGATCATACATCAACACAATCACGCCCCAGTTCGTGTCGCTGATGTGTTTCGCGTGCGCATGCGCCGCTGCGATTGCCGCCTCAATGTGATACGTCGAAAACATGGCACCTTCTGATGCATCTTCAAGCAACCCCATTCCCTGAGCAATCAACGTTTTATCCCACAACGTGCGATCCTGATCGACTAACGCCATCACATCGCCGTTTTCACTCACGCGTGCACGCAACCGCGCCGCATGCAAGTACATCAACGCCGCCAGGGCTTTTGTTTCGGCGGTGTTGGACGGGCTGTGCGCCATCAACATTCCGACAAGGCGCACGGCCTCGCGGCACAATTCCGTGCGTACCGCCACGCGCGCAGACGCGCCGTGATAACCCTCATTGAACAGCAGGTAGAGCCCGCGCCGCACCGCATCCAATCGAGGCGCAAATTCGTTGTCGGCCAGATCAAATAATTTCTTTGATGTTGCGAGCGTCTTTTTGCCGCGCGTGATGCGTTTTTCCATCGCCGATCGTTTCACCAGAAATGCACCCGCAATTTCGTCCGCACCAAAACCGCACAGGATATTCAGCATCAACGCGACTTGCACTTCTTCGGGCAACTGCGGATGGCAGCACGAAAACATCATGCGCAGCTGTTCGTCGCGAATCGTGTGCGCATCAAACGCCTCCTGCACCGCGGGCGCGATCGTCCACTCGGTATCGAGCAGCCGACCCAATTCCGGTGCAAACGTTATCGCCGTGCGTTCATTGCGTAAAATGTCCAGCGCACGGTGTTTCGCCGTCGCCATCAACCACGCCGACGGATTCTCCGGAACGCCCCGCAACTTCC
>JBDTTO010000735.1:0-2647 GCA_039930585.1 Gemmatimonadaceae bacterium | reverse complement strand
GAAGTCATGCTCACAAGTCGCGATGTACCACACACCGCGGAAAGCGTGGCATATTCCGTGGTGCACGGGGATCGTCGGCTGGTGTACACCGGCGACACATCGTTTGACGCGGATTTGGCGATTTGGGCAAAAGGATGCTGCGCGTTGTTGTGCGAGTGTTCGCTGCCTGATGAACTCACGATCCCCGAACATCTGACACCGAGACAGTGCGGAGCGCTCGCTGCGATCGCGCAACCGTCAGTGTTGGTGTTGACGCATTTTTATCCGCCGCTTGATACCGTGGATGTTGCGGGACAAGTAGCGGAGCATTTTTCCGGAAGCGTGGCATTGGCCACTGACGGTTTTTCAATCGAACTCTGAGGACGTACCATGCTGGTTGTCATGCAGCCCGCTGCGAGCGAAGCAGATATCAGTCGCGTTTGCGATGAAATAGTTCGTCAGGGCTTCAAGCCGCTGCCGATGCCCGGCGAAACCAGAACCGCGATTGGCCTGCTTGGCGACGACGCGAAGGTTGATTGGGGCTACATCGAAGCACTGCCTGGTGTCGCCAGTGTGCTCATCGTGCAGAAACCGTATCGCCAGGCATCACGCGAATGGAAAGCCGAGAGCACCGTTGTCGAAATCGCTCCAGGGGTGCGCGTGGGCGGCGCGAGTGATGTCGTTGTGTTTGCGGGCCCCTGCTCTGTCGAAAGCGAAGAGCAGATATTGACCGCCGCGCGCGCAGTGCGTGCCGGTGGTGCAACCGCGCTGCGTGGTGGGGCGTTCAAGCCGCGCAGTTCGCCGTACGCGTTTCAGGGAATGGGACGGAGAGGCCTCGAACTACTCGCCCTTGCTCGCGAGGAAACGGGTCTTGCAATTATCACCGAAGCGATGGATGAAACCGGCGCCGACATGGTGGCCGAATACGCCGATTGTATTCAGATTGGCGCGCGCAACATGCAGAATTATTCGCTGCTGAAACATGTTGGCAAAATCGGAAAACCGGTGTTGTTGAAGCGCGGACTAGCCGCAACCATCAACGACTTGTTGTTGAGCGCTGAATACATTTTGTCCGAAGGAAATCCCAACGTCATTTTATGCGAACGCGGTGTGCGCACATTTGATTCGGCCACGCGCAATCTGTTTGATCTGACCGCGATTCCCGTGGTGCAAAAGCTGTCGCATTTGCCAATTGTTGCAGATCCAAGTCACGGCACCGGACTGCGCGACAAAGTCACGCCAATGGCGCGCGCAGCGGTCGCAGCTGGTGCAGACGGAATTCTCGTTGAAGTGCATCCAACACCAGACAAGGCACTATCTGACGGCGCGCAGTCGTTGTATCCGGAACAGTTTGTGAAGCTGGTGGCCGAGTTGCGCTTGATTGCGAAAGCAATTGGTCGCGAAGTGGCACCAACGCCACCAATGCCGTAAGCAGCTCGACACGCATCACGAAAATGGAACATAAAGTTCCATCCGGCACGCGATAAACAACCCGGGGTATCAATAGGCATGACCAATTACACACGATTCACCCGGGCAGCGATGTTGGTTGCGTGCGCGGCGACAGCAACTTCGTCGGTGTCGGCGCAAACCAGCGCGGCCGATGTTGCTTACGATCGCGCCGCGAAAGCCTATGCATCGTTCAACAGTATCGATGCACTGTTTGAGCAAAAGGTGACGAACCCGGTACTCGGCAAGACGGCAATGTCGAAGGGTCGTTTCGTGCAACAGAAACCTAATCTGGTTTCGATCACGTTCACCGATCCGGTGGGCGATCGCATTGTTGGTGACGGAAAGTCGCTCTGGATCTATTTGCCCAGCAGCACGCCCGGCCAGGTGATGAAGTTGCCGCCAAACTCAGCAGACGGCGCCGTGATTTTCAACCTGCTTGGACAGTTACTTGACGCGCCGCGTCAGTCATTTGTGATTACGGGCGGCGAGGCAGCAACGATTGACGGTGTTGCGACAAAGAAAGTACAACTTGTTCCGCGCAAACCGGAGAACGCACCGTTCTCGCGTGCAACTTTGTGGATTGACGACAAGGACGCGCGTCCTTCACGCGTTCAGATTATTGATGCGCAAGGTATTGATCGCACATTCAACATGACCACGTGGGCAGTGAACGGAACGCTGCCCAAAGACGTGTTCAAGTTCATTCCGCCCAAGGGCGTGAAAGTAATTACCAGTATTCCGTAAATGACTTTCACGGGTCTTGCGCTGATGCGTTAGCGCGAGGCCGGAACCTCGGTCGCCTTCTTGGCCTCGAGGTGCGCAAATACTTCGCGCGGGGTGCGTGAACCCTGCAGCAATTGCGCAGCGCGTTGCAACACAACATCGTCCTGCGCTCGTCGAATGAATTCCGCTTCGACTCCAAACGCGACGCGCGTCATCTCGTAACCCAGCGAGCGCGCCACCCACTCGGCCGCGCCGTCGTAGAGTGCGCGGTCTGGTGCAACTTTGCGTTCGACGAGATTCGCGTACAACCCATTCAGCATCTCCGGAGTTACGGGTGCTGTTGGTCCGGACAACTTGCCACTGCGTTTAATGACCAGCGCCTGCGAAGCGATTGCGTCGCGTAAGTCGGCAACTTTGGTGCCCATCGCCCGAGTTAAGGCTTGCAGTGCCTGCGGTGCGATGGAGTCGTTGATGACGACGTCCGGAATGATTC
>JBDTTO010000734.1:0-2652 GCA_039930585.1 Gemmatimonadaceae bacterium | reverse complement strand
GCCGGTGATCGCACCGAAGCGGTAACAATGGGTTTAAGCAGAGGACTGATTCACCTGAGCGCATGACGCAGCGATTGTTACCGCAAGCGTGTTTCATCCGAAAGTGAACGCGAAGGCCTGCACGCCCGGATCAAGAAACTCGATCTGAAAATTGCGATCACGCACGCTGCCCTGCTGCCGAATCAATTGAAAGAGTTGCGGTTGCCGCACGACACCACTTCCGTCTGCAGCCACATCAGTACCCGCACTCGTACCTGGCGCATTTCCATCAATGCTCACCTTGAAACGCACCGGTTTTCCGTTTTTGCCGGGAGTCAAAACCATGTGCAGATCACGGCTGTGAAAACGAAACTCAATGGCTCCCGGGGCGGCTTCGAGCTGCGCACTTTCACCACCAATATTCCACGACCCACTCACACCCCATTCGTTCACTGACGGATTTCGGGGAGCGCTGTATTGCTTTGTTACGCCGGGTATTCGTTTCTCCGGCGACGCGAAATTGTCGGCTCGATAGAAACCAACGTAAGTCTCCGGTGAAAATGCGTCACCGTCTCCCGGAGGTGCTTCTACGCCCGCTCCCATCGCATAACGCACGTCTTCGTTAAATGAGGTCGTGCCGTTTTCCTTGAGCAAATCCATGATGACGCGTTCGCTCTTGTCATACTCGCCTTCACCAAAGTGATGATGACGAATGCGACCCTTGGCATCAATGAAATAGTCTGCCGGCCAGTAATTGTTGTTGAATGCGTTCCACACGCCGCGATTGCTGTCGATCGCAACGGGGTATGTGATTTTGTAGTCGCGCACCGCTTGCTCAACGTTGGCGCGATCTTTTTCGAAATCAAATTCGGGCGAGTGCACGCCGATAACAACAAGCCCCGCGCTCTTGTATTTCTCCGCCCAGTATTTGAGATAGGGCAATTGCCGCAGGGAATTGATGCAGCTGTATGTCCATACATCCACCAACACCACTTTCCCACGCAATGAAGCCGTGGTGAGTGGCGCAGAGTTGATCCAGCCCGTTGCGCCTTTCAACTCCGGCATTGCGCCTTCGTCGATGCCGTTGATTCCATGAGCTCGCGCCGACTTGAACAGCAGCGGCGCTGCAAACAGGCTCGTGAGTCCGAGAGCGGCCGCACCGACAAAACCTCGGCGATCAGAATTGGGTTGACTGGACATCGCTGGCTCCTGGCAAGTTCATAACATGAGGTGAATCGAACGCACTTCGCAATAGCGTGAAGGGTGATGCTGGTCAGAGATGGTCCGCGTCGATGATCGCTTTCGCAAATGCCTCAGGCGATTCCTGCGGAACGTTGTGCCCGATGCCCGGCAGCATGCGGTGCGCATACTTGCCGCCAAACTGTTTCGCGTACGCGGCCCCATCGGCATTCGCGCCATCGAAGTCGCTGCCAATCGTTATTGTCGGAACAGTGATCACCGGAAACTCAAACAACTTCTGCTCGAGGGCATCGCAACGTTGTTCACCTTTGGCCAGACTCAGTCGCCAGCGATAGTTGTGAATCACAATGTCTACGTGATCGGGATTCTTGAATGATGCCGCACTGCGTTCAAATGTTGCGTCATCAAACTTCCACGTGGGCGACGCGACCTTCCAAATGAGTTTGTTGAACTCATCCGTGTATTTCGCATAACCCAGTGGGCCGTTGTCGGTCGCAAAATAGTATTGATACCAGAAAGCCCATTCCGCCTGCGGCGGTTTTGGCACCTTGTTCCGCACCAAACTGTTGATGAGGTAACCACTTACCGACACCATCGCCTTGCAGCGCTCCGGCCACAGCGTCGCAATGATGTTGGCCGTGCGCGAACCCCAATCGAAACCACCAATGACCGCTTTATCAATGTGCAGTGCATCCATCAACGCAATGATGTCGAGTGCGATCACCGACTGCTGACCGTTTCTCACGGTGTGATTCGAAAGGAATCGCGTGCTGCCGTAGCCGCGCAAATACGGAACAATTACGCGGTAGCCTGCGGATGCCAGAATCGGTGCAACATCCACGTAACTATGAATGTCGTAGGGCCACCCATGCAACAATATCACAGGTGGCCCGTTGCTCGGTCCCGCCTCAGCGTAGCCAACATTCAACAAACCGGCGTCGATTTGTTTGATTGGCGCAAATTCCGTATGCACGCCGACGGTACTTATAGGCGCAGTTGATCGCAGGGCCGAAAAGGATTGCGCACGCGCGATGCGTGCTGCAGCAAATTCTGTGGCCGCCAGTGCAAACGCGGCCGTACCCAGAAAATGTCGGCGATCAATCTCTTGTGTTTTGACAACTGATTTCATCGTCGTGGTGTTCACTGTACGCCTCCAAAGTATCGTGATTACGAGCTAATGACCGTCAGATCGCTGACGTCGACGGTGATGAGTGCGAACTCTTTGTTGGCGATGCCATGGCTATCGTGAAGATGTACCAATCGGCGGGTGGAAAAAATGAGACCATCGTATGACTTGTCTGCTTGCTCATTTCGGTGACGACAGTTCGCTCACAGGCTTTTAGCGCAAGGAGCGAAACGCTGCGCGAAGTTCAGATGCGTACAATTCCGGCTGCTCCCACGACGCGAAGTGACCGCCCTTATCCACCTCATTGAAGTAGATCAGCTTGTGATACGCTTGCTCGGCCCATGTCT
>JBDTTO010000733.1:0-2654 GCA_039930585.1 Gemmatimonadaceae bacterium | reverse complement strand
CATCCTGCGCGGTTGGCAGAATGACATATCGCACCGCCAGCAAGTCCATGAAGTTGGGCGACAACACGTTATTCCACTGTGGCGCGCCACCAAGTTCATCGTACGTGCGCAATTCGAAACCGTGATATCCCATCACGATGGGAATGCGATACGCCATCAGAATGGAATGCCCGTAACTGTCGCCGGCATCCACCACGCGATACGGTGGCTTGACGGCTTGCAGATACGTTGTGACCGCATCGTTTGCAAACAATGTTTTGGCACGTGCGGAGAATTCGTAGAACTTGGTGTCGATGGTGTAGAGATCCGCGACGGCAATAAGTGCAACGATGCCGACTGCAGCGGAGCGTTTGACTTTTCCGGATGCAATCGCGAAGAGCGCCGCGCCGCCGGCCAACACGAACAGCAACAAGCGCAACGCACCGGCGCGCAACTCCGAGCTGTTGGCCGATACCGCATCTGCGCGCTCAGGAATGGCAATTGATTCGGCAATCGATTGCAACACACCAGCCACACCAAGCAGCGCGAACAGCGCAAACACACCCGTCAAAATCAGAACGGAACGCACGGAGACCGCGCGCGACAACACGCGATCAAATCCAACACCGGCTAACAGCGCGATAAAAAATGCCGGGAGAAAGAACACCATGCCCATCGCGCGAATCTTGTTGAGCATTGGCATCAGCTCGAAGAACGGACGATAGAACGGTGTGTATCCGCCGAACGAAAACAGCAGGAACAACACGGCGAATGCAGTGAGCGCGATTACCAGGCGACGACGAGTTTTGTCACCAAACGCCAAACACGCCAGCGCGAGTGGCAGAAACCCGATGTATTCGGTGTGAAACTTGATGGAGTTCTGTCCCCAGTAATGCTCAAGCACACCGTTGAACTGCGGCAGAATCGTGGTGAAAATTTCGGATGGCGGGAATGCAAAACTCGTTGCGAACTCCCAACCAGTGTTCGGACCGCCCGCTGCCCGCGGCGAATATTTGATGTATTCGAAAAACGGAATAACCTGCAATCCAGTAATGCCCAGGCCCACCATCACTGCCATCGTGGAAAACGCGAGCGACAACCACGGGTTACTTCCAGGCGAGCGCTCCGAGTCCCACAGCGCGAGATACAACGCCCACAGCCCGAGCGCGATCAGCAGGAAATACGCCATGTGATAATGGCCCAGAATGATGAGTGCGACTTCGAGTGCAAACGCCCCAAACGCCCAACGTTGTTGTTTGCGAATTGCGTGCAACAACGTCCAGAACGCGAGCGGCGTGAGCGCCGACACAAACAATTTTCCGTCGTGCCCCGGACTCATTTGCGATGCAACAATGCCAGTGAGTTCGTACGCAACCCCTGCGAAAATTGCCGAGCCCCAGCTCAATCCCAAGGCGCGCGCGAAACGAAATGTGAACCAACCCGCGAGCACAAAATGCACCGCCATGCCCCACGTGATCGCAAGATCCGTTGGGATGATCCAGCGCAGCCACGCGGTTGGATAAATGATGTCGCCATGCATTGCCGCGATGTACGGCAGGCCGCCCAACAGGTACGGATTCCACTGCGGAATCGACCCGGTTTCCTTGAACGTCTCCGCCCCAAACAACCGGAACGAATAGCCGGCGATGAACATGTCCGAGCGCCCACCACCAAACAGGATGTGGCCTGTTAGCAGCGGCCAGAGCAGCGTGAGTGCGGCGAGAATACACACGGCCAGAGCGAGCACATTGGGTGCACCGGGCTCGAACTGCTCAGGAGCGGAGGAAGTGTTCTTCACGCGGATAGTTTAGTGGAATGCCCGGCTCGGAGTCGTTGAGTCATGCGATCAATATTACTCCGCGAAATGGTACCGTCCACACATCGTGCAAACGGATTGTGCCCATATCTTTTGCGCATGAAATCAACTCATGCAAAATCAATAGTGTCACTTATGCTGGTGTTTGCAATTGCCGCGTGTGGCGGTGGCGGCGGAACCGACAACCCGGTTGCGCCTGGCGAGAAAACCTGCGTGCAGGATCCCACGCAAGCCAAGTGCGTCGTGATCGTTCCGGTGACGTCGCCGCTTCGCACACTGGCGGCAGCGCGCGGTCGTTCAATGGGCACCGCACTGGACGCGACGTTCTTTGGGGCAAATCCGTCGGCGTATAACGCGCTCGTTGCTGCGGAATTCAATATGGTAGTTGCCGGCAATGTGATGAAATGGAGTTCGATTCATCGCGACAGCCGGTTTGCGTATCGTTGGACGAATCCCGATTTGATGGTGTCGTTTGCGCAAACGAACACGATGAAGGTGCGCGGACACACGTTGTTCTGGCATCAACAGAATCCCGCATGGCTCACAGGCACCACGTGGAGTGTCGATACGCTCAAACAGATTCTGAAAGAACACGTTGACAGTGTGGTGGGTCACTACAAGGGAAAAGTGGTTGCGTGGGATGTCGTGAACGAAGCGTTTAACGATGGCAGTGGATCGCTCCGCACCACGGGTTCACCGTGGGCCACAATCATTGGTAAGTCGTATATCGAGTTGGCATTTCGCGAAGCCCGCGCGGTTGATCCAGCGGCGCAGCTGTTCTACAACGATTACAATCTCGAAACACCGGGCGCAAAACAGGATTCTGCGTTTGCACTTGCAAATGACTTCAAGACTCGTG
>JBDTTO010000732.1:0-2661 GCA_039930585.1 Gemmatimonadaceae bacterium | reverse complement strand
GATGTCGCGTATATAGTCGTCCCCACTTGCGACTGTCGTGGCAAGGTGAATAATGGGACAGTCTGGAGCAGCGTACCGACCACCTTCCCGTCGATATGTCTGGCATGCGGATTGGACAGACAAAACGCGCCGTATTCAAACGGCGTAAAGGAGTGTACCGCATGAAGTTAGTTCTCACATGTACAGGACTTGCGGCGACCTTGGCCATCGGCCTTGCGTCCACTGCTGATGCCCGTCGCGCCCCGGTCGATCCCCCGGTGCGATCGGTTGTCCGTACAGTGCCCCCAACAATCACGCCGACGCGTCGAGTGGCGCGTACGGTTGCCCCCAAGTGGGAGCCAGCCGCTCCGACCACCGCCGGGGCCCGTGGCGTTACCACGGCTGCACTTTCTGACGTCGTCAAGACGTACTGCGGCTCCTGCCACAGCGAAAAAACGAAGAAAGGCAACCTGGTTCTCGCCACCTACAACGTTGACGACGCTGCCAAAAACGTCGTGGTTTCCGAGAAGATGGTCCGGAAGCTGCGCGCCGAGATGATGCCGCCGCCAGGATCGAAGCGTCCAAAGGGCGACACGTTGCTCGCGCTCGTCGAAACGCTGGAAAAGAATCTGGATAACGCGGGCCCGATTAATCCCGGTAATCGCACGTTCCAGCGGCTGAACAAGCCGGAATATGAGCGCGTGATCAAAGACCTGCTCGGGGTCGATGTCAACGCCAGCGATTTCCTGCCGCTTGATACCAAGAGCGCAAACTTCGACAACATCTCCGACGTGCAGTCACTGTCGCCGGCGCTGCTTGAGTCGTACATGAACGCTGCCGCCGCGGTTAGCCGCATGGCGGTTGGCGATCTGAAGGCTCCGGCCACGCAGGCGGTGTACAAGATTTCGCAGTACGTATCGCAGCATCCGTGGGATCACGTCGAAGGCACGCCGTACGGCGCTCGAGGCGGCATTGTCTTTACGCACACGTTCCCGGCTGACGCCGAATACGAATTCCGTCTGAACATTGGCGGTGGCGTTGGTACGCGCGGTGAAAATCTCGACATCTCCATCGACGGCGAAAGCTTCGCGACGCTCAAGTACGAAAAGGGACTCGCTCCAAACAACTCGTCGGCCGATCACCCCGCTGGCTTTGACTACATCCGCAGCATGCCGCTCAAGATCAAAGGCGGCCAGCACAAGGTGTCAGTCTCGTTTGCACGTCGTCTCGAAGGTCCGTACGAAGATCTCGTGAAGCCGCATGAATGGTCACGCGCGTCAGACGGCACGGCCAGCGCCGGCACGACTGAATCGCCGCCACTTACCGAAGTCGCGATCAACGGCCCGTACAACGCCACCGCGATTTCAGAAAGCGACAGCCGCAAGGCGCTGTTCACCTGTCATCCAACGGCCGCGGCCCAGCAGCGCATTTGCGCAGATCAGATTCTGTCACGTGTTGCCACCAAGGCGTATCGTCGCCCGCTGCAGGCTCGTGACAAGGCTGCGTTGATGAGCTTCTACGACCAGGCCGCAAAGTCTGGCGGCAAGACTGCATTCGAAGACGGCGTTCGCAATGCGTTGCAGGTGATGCTCACGAGCCCGTATTTCATCTTCCGTTTTGAATCGACGCCAGCGTCGGTGAAAGCCGGAACTGATTTCAAGATCAGCGACATCGATCTCGCGTCGCGCTTGTCGTTCTTTTTGTGGGGCACGATTCCGGACTCGCGTTTGTTGTCGCTGGCCGGACAGAACAAGCTGTCCGAGAAGTTGACGTTCAACGCCGAAGTGAAGCGCATGCTGGCCGATCCGCGCTCCGAAGCGTTGTCCACGCGTTTTGCCGGTCAGTGGTTACGCCTGCAGGATCTCGACAAGGTCCATCCGGATGCGTTCTTCTTCCCGGACTTTGATCAGCAGGTTGCAAACGCAATGCAGAAGGAAACGGAGCTGTTCTTCGCCGACATCATCAAGAATGACAAAAACATTCTCGACATGTACACCGCGAACTACACGTTCATCAACGAGCGCCTCGCCAAGCACTACGGCATTCCGGGTGTCACCGGCGATGAATTCCGCAAAGTTCAGTATCCGGATTCAACGCGCCAGGGTGTGTTGGGTCAGGGCAGCATTCTCGTACAGACGTCATTGGGCAATCGCACGTCGCCAGTGTTGCGCGGCAAGTGGGTGATGGAAGTGCTCATCGGCATGCCGCCGCCACCACCGCCGCCAAGTGTGCCCGATCTCGAGCAGACGAAGGGTTCGGATAACGGCCGTCAGCTCACCACGCGCGAGCGCATGGAAATTCACCGCGCCGACGCGACGTGCAAAGCGTGTCACCAGTACATGGATCCCATCGGTTTGTCGCTCGACAACTTCGATGTGACTGGTCGCTTGCGGTATCGTGAAAACGGTGCGCTGCTCGACACGCGCGGCACGATGTACGACGGCAAGGAAATCTCGACGCCGTCACAGCTGATCAAGTCCCTGCTGTCACGTCCGATTCCGTTGGAACGTACGTTCACCGAAAACCTCATGGCGTATGCGCTGGGTCGCCGTGTTGAAGACTTCGACCAGCCAACAGTGCGAGCGATTGCGAAGGATGCGGCCGTGAAAGGCAATCGTTTCTCTGCGTATGTGATGGGCGTTGTAAACAGCAGTGCCTTCCGCCAGAAGCGTGCAGACGCAG
>JBDTTO010000731.1:0-2661 GCA_039930585.1 Gemmatimonadaceae bacterium | reverse complement strand
CGCTGCGTCGCACATCAATTTGCGCCGCGAGATGACACATCACATCAAACTTTCCATTCAATACCAGCGCCGCGGCTTCGGGCGTTGTAATGTCACCTTCAACGAACGTTGCAGCTGGCGGCAGATTTTCGCGTCGCCCACTCGAAAGATTATCCAGCACAGTGACAGCATAACCTTCGGCCACAAATCGATCGGCCACAGTTGAACCGATGAATCCGGCGCCGCCGGTAACGAGTGCTGTCTTGCCCATGCCTTGCTCCTTTCGAGGGAATCGTCACCGCATCAAACGAACGGCAACTACCGAACTGCAACCAGCGATTGAATGACCACGCAAAAAAAGACGGCGTCGCGGTATGCCACCGCGGCGCCGACGTAAGACTCTCGCCTTGTGGCGCAGCAGCAATTCTCTCGAATCACTGCACGCCGACCAATGTAAACACGAACCGTATAGTTCGCTCTACTCTGCGAGTATCAGATTTATGTTGATAGTTGGTGCGCTGACGAATATGTGAGCACCAACCATGTCACACGTGCGAAATGCCTATTGCACGCGTCCGATGAGACGAGCCGCGCTGCCCACTCCAATGCCTGGCTGATCCTGTCGCACAACAATCGCGCTGCTGCCAAATGATGTGACGCGAACCACCCGCACAACGGCAATTCGCTGCTCGACGGCGTCCGGACCAAGTCCCTGACGTTTCACCAACGCGAACTGATCACCGGCCTTCACGCCTTCGCGTTCGCCAGCACCGAGGACGATGAATGACTGCAGCGAGGGCATGAGACCATCACCATTTACCCAGATCACTTCCGTTTCCGGCGCGTTTGACGTGCGCTTGACAGCTGTGATCGCAAGGTTGCCCGAAATCCCACCAGTTTCGAGCGGCAACAGACGCTGGCCTTCCTGAATGGCTCCGGACTGCTGAACCACACGCGCGATAATTGGACGGCCGTCCTCGACCTTCACGACTTCGAGCACGCCCGCTGGGATTGCGATCTGCACCGTCGATTTGAACAAGCGATCGCTATCAACCGCGACAAAACGGCTGCCAACTTCGGCAGGCGTACCGGCCGGTAACGTGACTTCGATTTCGTCGAGCAGCAGAACACGCTTTGCGATGTGCTCGGTTTTCCGAACCGCCGCATTCGCGCGTCCGACAAATCCTGTTGGAGCCGCGTCCGTGTGTCCAACCGTTCCCGCCGCCGTAAACGTCGCACCAGCGACCGCGAACGGTGCACCAGCGAATTCGCCCGTGCGGGCGCGGGGAACGCGCGCCGGCAGCAGGGCGTCGACTTCGACCTCCGCCTGTGCGGCGTCAATCGCGTGGCTGATGAAAACAGTTTGTTGTTCCGAGCCGCGTGCACCACGCATTGTTGCACCGTCCACGCCCCAGATGCGCGGGATTGGCGTCAGAAATGGATCGACGTCAGCGTGCGCAAAGGCGTCGGCGGTGTCTGTTTCGGCAACTTCAGCGACGGTCGTTGGTGCGTGAGTGCCAGCGCGAACAATTTCCGTCTTCGTTTCGCTCTTCGCTTTGCCAGTTGCGGCATTACTCACCGCTGCACGCGTTGTCGTTGGGCGAACCGCTCGCGGCGCGGCCTTGACGGGCTCTTTCGGTGCAGCGTCGCTTTTGCCAACCGTCTGTTCCGCCAATGCACCCTGGGCAGAGCCCGTGGTGAGAGTCGCCGCGTGAGCTGGAGCCACATGCGCGGGCGCTTTAGCATCCGGCTTGGCTTCCGTGGGCTTCGCCGACACCGGCGCGACCGGCTTCGCGGGCTGCTGTGCCGGCACAACCGTTGGCCGGAACACGAACAGCAGTGTGACGGTCGCCAGCACCGCGATCAGCATCCGCACGAGCATCGGGGAGACTTCGGGAGTGGCAACCGCGCTCGCGCGGGAGTTGGACGGAGCTTGCATCGAATTCGACCTGGCCAGAGAAATTTGGAGCTGTACCTGCAGGCGTTCTCCACTGGTAACGTGGCGAGCCTACCCGATTGCAGACGCACCCAAACGCCGCAGGTCACGCCAATTTCCCGCTCTTAGCGCAGGTCACATACAAAACGGGCAGCGCGTCGATGACGGCTGCCCGTGGTGCTACTGTTTGTGCCGCCAGCGTGACAGTCGCGTCAACGTGGGCGGTATTCCAGACCCGGAGTTAGAACGGCAGATCGTCGTCTTCGTCCTGGAGCGCGCCCGGGAAGTCGTCGAAGTTGTCCGAATTGGCGTTGTTGTTCGCCGCCGGTTTCGCACGTTGGGCCGGGGCCGCCGAACGGCGCGGCGGGCCGCCTTCGTCCTCGTCCCCACCACTTCCGCCGCTCCGGCCACCCAACAGGATCAGCTCACGCACTTTGATCTCGGTCGTGTAGCGCGTCTGCCCGTCTTTGTCCTGCCACTGACGGTATTCGATTTCACCCTCGACATAAATCTTTTCGCCTTTGCGCACGTACTTCTCGGCGACATCGGCCAGCGTCGAAAAGCGCGTGTTCCAGATCACGCAGCGATGCCACTCGGTTTTTTCCTGCTTCGCGCCGCTTTGATCATTCCAGTTGCGGCTGGTCGCGAGGGAAAACTGAGCGACCTTGCCGCCGCCCGTTACGGTGCGTACTTCGGGATCACTGCCAACGTTGCCGATGAGAGTGACTTTGTTCAGGCTGCGGGCC
>JBDTTO010000730.1:0-2662 GCA_039930585.1 Gemmatimonadaceae bacterium | reverse complement strand
AAGAAATCAGCATGGTGGACGACACCCCTGATGACATCATCTTCGACGTGCACAACAAGCAATTGTGGGGCGATCACGCGCACGGGTTTCCCATTCTTGGCACGCGTGAAACGGTAAAGGCATTGCAAACCTCGCATTTGCGGGCGTTGCACGAGCGCGCGTATCATCCGGGGCGCATTGTGGTTGCTGCCGCTGGAAATGTTTCGCACGATCGTTTGCTTGAAGTATTGCAGCAAACCGGTTGGCATGATCAGGTGCAGGGCGATTCAACGCCGTTGCCGGTTGCGCCAGTCACGGCACTCGCAGCGCATGCACATCATGTGTCGCGAACGGATATCGCGCAGACACACGTCGTGTTTGGATCACCAAGCATTACGCAGGGAGATTCGCGCCGTTACGCGTTCGGGTTGCTCAGCATGCTGTTGGGTGGTGGAATGAGTTCGCGTCTGTTTCAGCGTGTGCGAGAAGAGCTTGGACTAGCGTACAGTGTGCACACTTTTCATTCGCCGTTCAAAGATGCGGGCGTTCACGGTGTGTATCTCGCCAGTGCGCCGGAATCGGCGCAGGAAGCATTGGATGCCGTGCGCGCCGTGTTAACCGACGTCGCGACAAACGGTTTGCCAGACGCTGATATCAGCGCGGGAAAACGGCAGTTGCGTGGTCAGTTGGTATTGTCGATGGAAAGCGTGAGTTCACGCATGTATCGCGCGGCGGCATCAGCGCTGTACGGCGAGCCTGTGCGCACGCTCGAAGAAACCATGGCGCTGGTAGACGCAATCGATGCGGAAACTGTAGCAGCCGTGGCGCGTGATTTTTTCAACCCGGAGCGACAGACCCTTGTCAGCCTTGGGCCACTGGCGGTTCATTAGCAGCACTGTAAGCAGCACCAACACAGATACTTCCAATAATCCACATACATATGCGTATCGGCGTTCCTAAAGAGATCAAGACCAATGAAAACCGGGTGGCGTTAGTGCCGGCCGGTGCCGAGGCGCTTGTCGCCGCTGGTCATCAGGTGTTTGTCGAGACTGGCGCGGGAATCGGTTCAGGTTTTGAGGATGTGAACTACACGGAAGTTGGCGCGGAAATCGTTCCTGACGCCGCAAATGCGTGGGGCAAGGCCGAATTGCTGCTCAAGGTGAAAGAGCCGATCGAGAAGGAGTGGCAGTTTTTGCGCCCCGATCTCACGCTGTTCACCTATCTGCACTTTGCCGCCGACGAAGCGCTGATGCGCGCGCACCTCAAGAGCGGCGCCACGTGTATTGCGTACGAAACGGTCGAACTGCCAAACCGCGAATTGCCGCTGCTGACGCCCATGTCCGAAGTCGCGGGTCGCATGGCCGTCCAGGAAGGCGCCAAATACCTCGAGAAGTTGTACGGTGGCCGTGGCGTGCTGCTGAGTGGCGTTCCGGGAGTTGCACCGGCCAAGGTAGTCATCCTGGGCGGAGGCGTGGTTGGCACAAACGCCGCCAAGATGGCCGCAGGGCTCGGCGCCAAGGTTGTGGTGCTCGATCTGTCACTGGAACGCTTGCGGTATCTCTCGGACGTGATGCCGGCCAACGTGCAGCTCGTGCACTCCAACCGTCATAACATCCTTGAGCAGATTTCGACGGCCGATCTTGTGATTGGTGGCGTGCTCATTCCTGGCGCCAAGGCTCCGAAGCTCATTCGTCGCGCCGATCTTGCCCGTATGCGTCCTGGCGCGGTGATCGTGGACGTTGCGGTCGACCAGGGTGGCTGCGTGGAGACCATCCATCCAACCACGCACGAAAACCCGACCTACACGGTTGATGGCGTGATTCATTATGGCGTTGCCAACATGCCGGGTGCAGTTCCGCGTACGTCAACGCTGGCGCTAACCAATGCGACGCTGCCGTACACGCTGCTGCTGGCGAATTTGGGTTGGAAGAAGGCGCTCAAGAAAAACAGTGCGCTTTTGAAGGGTCTCAACATGACGGCCGGCAAGTTGACGTACGAAGGCGTCGCATCCGCTTTCAACATGCCCAGCGAAGATCCGGCCAGTTTCCTCGACTAGGCTCAATTTCCGCGTCTCAAGAACTGGTGACGTGGTTGGCTTGTTGATGTTATTGCCAAGAAATAGGTTACGTCTCACGAAGTGATGGCAACGGGTGCGGTGTTATTCAAATGCCGCACCCACTTTATCGTCTTTTGCGCTCTGCGCGAGTACTGACTGGATGTTCTGGCCCTTCAAGAAGTCGCATTCGTTGTTCCCGGCAAACGCAATTGCCGTCGATCTTGGCACAGCGAATACGCTGATCTACGTCAAAGGTGAAGGCATCGTTCTCAACGAGCCTTCCGTTGTCGCGCTCGATCGCGAAACGAAAAAAATCAAAGGCGTCGGATTGGAGGCGAAGCGCATGTTGGGTCGCACGCCCGAAGGCATCATGGCCGTGCGTCCCATGAAAGACGGTGTAATCGCCGACTTTGATGTGACTGAAAAGATGCTGCGCTATTTTCTGGCGCTTGTCATCGACAAACACGTATTCAAGGTGAAGCCGCGCGTGATTGTGTGCGTGCCTTCGGGTATTACCGAAGTGGAAAAGCGCGCGGTGCGCGATTCCGCATTGGGTGCAGGCGCGAAAGAAGTGTTCATGGTTACCGAACCAATGGCGGCGGCAATTGGTGTTGGTTTGCCCGTTGA
>JBDTTO010000729.1:0-2662 GCA_039930585.1 Gemmatimonadaceae bacterium | reverse complement strand
CACGCGGATTGTCGCGCCTGCCGGTGGTCGATGTGGTTGAACCCGGGGGATTGTACCTGCGCGGCAGAACACAATCGGGCGACGTGGTTGATCCCCTCGAGATGGCACGTGCAAATGGCGCGTCGGTGGTCGTCTCCGGCAGCTACTACTTCAAGAATGCCAATCGCGACAGCATCACATTCAGCACACAAGTTGTTGACGTATTGTCCGGCCGTGTTGAACGCGCACTCGAACCAGTTTCCGCAGCCGCCAATGCACCGATCGCAGCACTGGATGAACTACGCCAACGGGTAAGCTCCGCGCTGGGCACATTGCTTGATCCGCGGATGCCAATTCTAAACACGCCGCTGTTGCTCCCACCAAAACTCGACGCGTATTCAGAATTTCTCACTGGACAGGAAGTGTACTGGCAAGGCGATTGGGAAAAATCACTTCCGTATTTTCGCCGGGCCGCCACGCTGGACAGCATGTTTTTCACGGCCGCAGCGTTTGTTTCAATCGCGGCAGTTGGCACCGGGCGCTGCGAGGTGGTGGATTCAATTGCGCAAGAGTTTTCCAAACGTCGAGATCACGTTCCGGAGCTTGACTTGCTGACGGTGCAGTCAAGCCAAGCGCGCTGTGAAAGCGACATGGCCGAGCATCATCGGTTGCAGCGACGCCGGGTTGAGCTGATGCCCGGTTCAAAGTTTCTGCAGATATGGCTCGCGACAACGTTACGCATGCAAAACCGGCCGGCCGAAGCAATCGCCACGCTTGACAACATCAATCCCGCCCGTGATCTCGGCTGGCTTGACGAGCGCGGACGTTCATTCTTTTGGAGAGAGATTGCGGCGAGTAATCACATGTTGGGCGATCGCGCGGCAGAACGAGCGACGGCGAATCGAATGCGGAACGCCGGAGGAACCGCGCTCGCTTACGGTTACTTCACCGCGCGCAGTATGGCGGAATCAGGAAAGGCCGACAGCGCGTTGCAGGTGTTGCAGTCAATCAAGTCGGCTGGCAACGATCCTGCACTGTTGTCTGGATTAGCCAGCGGCCGCTTGAACGCCGTTCGCCTCGCCACGCCGGGTTGGGTGATGTTGCAGGCGGCATTTGAGTTGTCACGCGCTGGTCAGGACAGTGCAGGACATGCAGCCGCCAACATGGCCATCGCGTGGTTCGAAAGCAAAGGCGAAACCGCTCAGTTGCCGATTGAGCAACAGTGGCTATTGGCGCAAAGTTTTTTGTTTGTTTCCCGACTTGATGAAGCGCAGAAACTCACAAACGCATTGGTAAAAGCGCAGCCCGGATTTGTGGAGTTTCGTGGTCTCGCTGGGGTCATTGCAGCAGAAAAACATGATCTCAGGCGAGTTGCCGAGGCAGAGCGGTGGTTGGCGAACACCAAGGGAATCATTCCGGTTGGAGCGCCACTGTTATATCGCGCCGAAATTGCGGCCGTGCTGGGTGACACCGCAATCGCGATGCACCTGATCGAATCGCTACCGCGTGGTGTTCATCCGTTTGACTGGATCCAGTTTCACATCGATCCAGCGTTCAAGAACTTGTATCCGATGCCGCGTTTTCAGAGACTGCTGGTTCCCAGGGGATAAATCTTCAAACAACCCGGAATGTGAAACTCACTGGTCGTCCACTTCCCGGCGAATACGCCGACTATGCACAATCCGACATCGACGCTGTATCGGGCAACGATGCGATCGCAGCGCTTGAACAGCTGCGCTCAGAAACCGTCGCACTGTTCACGCAATTTGGCGAGACTGGTGCCGACTTTAGCTACGGTCCCGGTAAATGGACCGTGCGGCAAGTGCTCGGCCACCTCGCCGACGATGAGCGAATTTTTGCGTATCGCGCGCTTTGCATCGCGCGCGGAGACTTACGCGCGCTTCCGGGATTTGACGAGAATACATACGCCGAATTCGCGCGTTTCGAACGCCAATCGTTAAGCGCGTTGCTGGCAAATTATGACGCGGTGAGAACATCGTTCATTACGTTGCTGCACAGCTTTGACGACGAGGCCTGGTTGCGAGTCGGTACCGTGAATGGATATGCCGCATCACCACGCGGTCTCGCGTTTCACATTGCCGGTCACGAACTGCATCATCACCGCATTCTGCGCGAGCGTTATTTGCCGCTGCTCCCGTCAAGCGCGCCGTAGTGCGCAGGCACGCGCCTAACGGATGCGCTCAGCAACAAGTCGCACCATGCTGTTCGCTGCAACATCGCGCTGCACCTTGAACCCGTTGAATTCAAGCAACTGAATCACATACATGGGTGCGAGACGGAGTTTTGGATAATGACTGACACGAAGTTTCCAGCCATCGTCGCCGCGCTCGTTCAGAATGTCGTATACCTGTACAACATCCTGCTCGTATTCGAGATAGCAGGTCAGCGTACGATGATCGTCGCTTCGCACCGGAATGAAACGTTCGTCGCCCACTCGCGCCTGCGAATAATCACGAAACGTGGTCACAAACAGTCCGCCAATACGAAGCGCTGCCGTCGCGTATTCGACCAGATTTTGCACCGCAGCAAAATCCGGAAGGTGTGTGATCGTATCACCCATGCACAAAATTGCGGATGGCGCGTCATCAATGTTCTGACGGAAATCGAGCAGATCGCCCACAGTCGTTTGTAGCGATCCTTCAGGTGCACGTGCCACAAGCAT
>JBDTTO010000728.1:0-2665 GCA_039930585.1 Gemmatimonadaceae bacterium | reverse complement strand
AATATCGTGGCAGCTCGGAAGACATCGCGATTACCGTGCATGCGCATCCGACGCTATCCGAGACGGTCAAAGAAGCCGCACTCGCAGCGCTTGGGCGGGCGATTCACGCATAAGGATTTGAGCGCTCGCACATAGCTGCAACGAATGGACGCGGATTTTGCAGATCTAAAAGTGCGATGACGCAGATCTTACGAAATGAGAAACGGGTTCCGGTGATTGTCACCGAAGCCCGTTTTCTTTTTTTGATTGATACGAACGTCCTGACAAAAAGGCCAGCTCGCGATGCGCGAAGCTGGCCTGCACAAAAACCGACAACGCGGATGCTAATGCAGCAACCACTCTCCAAATGCAACGCCGGCAGTCATCAAAGCGCCGCCGCACACGATGGCGGTTAATGGGCGCATTCCGAATGGGCGAAACAACACTTCGGCACGCGATGGCTGTTTCTTTGGCAGCACTGCCATGATGCGCTCTGACATGAGCGCGGGTGTTTCCATGCGGCTCCGACGGCTCGTCTCCGTCTGAATGCGATTCCAGAATTCCACGGCTTCGTCATCAGCACGACGCGCCTGTCGTTCGGAAACTTTTCCATCCAGCCACTGCTGCACGACCATCGGCATGTCACCGAGCGATTCTGACGTTGCGTTAGGCAGCGGCACTTCGCGATCGATCATGGGACGCAGGGTCAGAACCTTGCGTGGTTCCCGATTCAGTTCCGCGTCGGCGCGGTTTGAGTGTGCAGCGGTGCGATCAAGCATATCAGGCGTATTTTTCTTCGAGTAACGCTTGGAGGGCTTCACGTGCACGATGCACGCGCATTTTCAAAGCGCCAACGGTTGTGACGAGCAAGTCGGCCATCTCTTCGTACGAACGACCTTCAACATGTTTCATGATGAAAGCTTCACGAAGCGACGGCGCCAACTGGTTCAGAGCATAATCGAGATCCGTGCGCAACTCAGTACGATCGAGATCTTCTTCCGGCGTGGCATAACCCGACGGCTGATCATCTTCTTCGTAGCTCAGATGTGTACGACGAATGTTCTTGAGCCAATCCTTGCACCCATTCGCGACGATGCGAAACAACCACGCATCAAAACGTCCACGCACCTCGCCGAGGTGATGATAAGCTTTGATGAATGACGTTTGCAGGATGTCTTCTGCAACGTCCGGGCTACCCGTCATGCCTAAAGCGTGCCGATAAAGCGGATCGCTGTATCGGTTGATCAGGATGGCGAATCCATCCCGTTCACCCGCCATGACGCGAGCAATGATATCCTGGTCCGAATCCACCTCGGCCATTGGAGCCACGATCGGCTCCGAAACTGACGCCACGCTGTCGAAGCGGAGGGCGGTTGATAATGGCAGGACTGAGGTCAACGAAAGCGGAAGAGTCATGACAGTGCTCGTCACAGGGAAAAGACGAATAGCGGGCGATGGGGTCACGTGCCCCGACTCAACCCAGTATCGGCACCTCCTTGAAAGCACTCCAATGCATTTTGCGAATTAATGCACCGTGCTCATTTAACCGCGGCGGAAGCAGCCTGATGGCGCCACCTGCAGCCGGTTCAACTCCGCTCTCACGGGAGGTCGAAACCTGCTCCAGCGCCTCCAATACTCCGCGAACCACACCGCAAGGCACGCCAGCCGCTTCGAGCCTCGCGACCAGGTCGTTGACCGTGTGCTTACTGACCGCCACTGCCAGCGCATTTACCACCAATTCCCGCTCGGCCAGCCGGCCCGCATTCGTGTCGAGATCCCGACGGGCGGCGAGGTCGTGCAGCTCTAATACTGAGACTACCGAACTCCACTGGCCGTCACTTCCAACCGCGATAACAAGCGGACCGTCAGCGGCTTGAAAGAGCTGGTACGGAACCAGGTTCGGATGCGCGTTGCCCCAGCGCTGTGCTGGTAGCCCGGTGACGAGCGCGTTCTGAGCGACATGGACCAGTGCTGCGGCCGCGCTGGTCTGCAATGAGACGTGCAGCGTACGCGATTCTATAGACGTCGACTGATGACGCCCGACCAACGCCGCCAGAACCGCAATCGTGGCGTCCTTGCCGGTTGTAACGTCAACCAGTGCGACGCCGACCTTGTGAGGTGCGCCAGTAGCGGGGCCGGTAATCGACATCCATCCGCTTTCGGCCTGCACGACGAAGTCGTAACCGGGGCGAGGGCTGTCCGGACCAAATCCTGAAATGGTGCACCAAACGAGCTTTGGATTTGCGGCCAGGAGCGCGTCGCGATCCAATCCATACCGGGAAAGCGTCCCGGGGAGAAAGTTTTCGAGGATGACGTCTGCCGTCCTGGCAAGTTCGCGGAGGAGGGCCAAATCCTCCGAATTCCGAAAGTCAGCGCCGATCGAGAGCTTGTTACGATTGATACTGAGAAAGTAGGCAGATTGACCGTTTTCGTGAAACGGAGGTCCCCATCCGCGCGTGTCATCGCCTGTTGCGGCCCGCTCAACCTTGATGACGTCAGCGCCAAGGTCACCCAACATCATTGAGCAAAGCGGGCCTGCCAGAACGCGTGACAGATCAAGTACACGAATGCCGTTTAGCGGTAGTGTTCGTATGGTGTTCATGTAGTGCTACTTTGGTGCCGCTAGTGTGGCAGCAATTAGTCTCATATTGGAACGTGTTTGCGGGGAACGAACTGACGGAACGAT
>JBDTTO010000727.1:0-2666 GCA_039930585.1 Gemmatimonadaceae bacterium | reverse complement strand
GGCGATAATCTCCGGCCGGAAATTCTTCCACCGACGAAAATCGACCCGTAAGAAAACCGCGACCCAACGGGCTATATGGCACAATGCCAATGCCAAGTTCGCGTGCTACCGGAAATGAATCGAGCTCCCAATCGCGCGTCCACAAACTCCATTCGGACTGCAACGCACTGATGGGATGTACGGCCGCCGCCTTTCGCAAATTGGTTGGGCCCGCTTCGGACATGCCGAGATATCGAACTTTTCCTTCCTTCACCAAATCGGCCATTGCGCCAATGGTCTCTTCAATCGACACGCTCTTGTCGATCCGGTGCTGATAATACAAATCGATGTAATCAGTGTTGAGCCGCTTGAGCGAACCTTCAACCGACGACTTCACGTACTCGGGTCGACCGTTCGCGCCGCGACGCGTTGGATCCGTTGGGTCGCGCATGATTCCAAACTTCGTCGCCAGCGTAACCTTGTCACGTCGATCATGAATGGCGCGACCAACCAGCTGCTCGTTGGTGTGCGGGCCGTACATATCAGACGTGTCAAGAAACGTCACTCCCATTTCAATGGCGCGATGGATGACCGAAATGTTTTCCTTGTCATCCCGCAACGCAGCGTCGCCGTAAAAATCCGACATGCCCATACAGCCGAGTCCGAGTGCGGAAACCTGGAGGCCATGTCGCCCGAGGGCGCGGGTTGGAAAGTTCGTCATGCGGTAAGTCTAGCAGATAAACTCTCGACGTCATATTGACCGTATTGCGTCACACTTGGCGGATCGAATTGGCAGCCTGAGCGTAGCACCTGTTCTGAAGTTTTCAGTTTCCTGCCCCAAGGAGTTCCTTATGAACGGCGAAGGACTTATCTGGTTTCTTCTAATCGGCCTCTGCGCAGGCTGGTTAGCCGGCACCCTCATGAAGGGCGGCGGTTTTGGCATTATCGGTGACATCATCGTTGGCGTGATCGGCGCCCTGCTGGGCGGTTGGGTGTTTGGCATGCTTGGCATTGGCGCGGGCGGGCTACTTGGTGCGCTCATCACAGCGACAGTTGGCGCGGTGCTTCTCATTCTCCTGATCCGTCTGATAAAGAAGGCTTAGCGATTTGGTGAAAAAAGGCCCGTCCACCTTAGCGGGTGGGCGGGCCTTTTTGCGTGGCAATGACTGTGACTCGGCCAGCCTTCTGACAACGGTGTCAGACGCGTGTTGCAGGATTTCTGACAGGGCTGTAGTGTGATCTCTGCACCTTATTCCCTCCGCTTCCCGCGATGACCAAGCCTCCACGTATTCTCGTAGTTGATGATGGCCACGATGCAGCGGACAGCCTGTGCATGGTGCTGCGCATGTTCGGTGCCGAATCCGATGTTGTGTACGACGGCGAAGCCGCGCTGCAGGCGATTGAAACCAATCGCCCCGACATTGTGCTGCTCGATTTGACGATGCCGGGAATGGATGGCTACGAAGTCGCCCAGCGGGTGCGCATCAACCCGGCGTACGACAGCGTGCGGCTGATTGCGCTGACCGGTTGGGGCACTGACGAAGAACGTATTCGCTCTGAAGCTGCAGGGTTTTCAGAGCACTGGGTCAAGCCCGTCCCCGCAACCACGCTCCGTCAACTCGTCTCGGCCGAACTCGAACGCAACGCGTAGTTCGCGATCTGCGTTGCAGATCTGCGTTGCGTGTACCGCGCAGTGCGGCCGAGTGAGTGTTCAGTTATTCGATGGCCAGTTTCCACGGATCGGTAACGCCATTGCGCTTCCACACCGTGAGATAAGAAACTCGGCGCGCCGGTGCTCCGGGTGAGGCGATGTTGATGTAGCCAAACGTGATGCCAACGTCTCCGCTTCTGGCCACGTGTACGACTTCCGGCTTCCAATTGATGGAACCGAGTGGCGGTTCACCGCCCGCGCTGATTCCCGCGCCAATGTCAGCGGGCCCGCGACGAAAGTCTGCGTCGTTGCCGCCGCCTGTGTGGTGTGCGTCAAACGCTGAGTTCTTCGTGAAAGCTTTGCCAAGTCCAATGACTGCGGATTCGTCGGAGAAGGCGCGTTCGGCGGCGTCGAGTTCCTTCGCGAAACGAATTGAATCGGCCGAAGAATATGATGCGTTTTTGATGACCGGTTTTACTGGTGCGGCTTCTTCGGCGGTTGCAACATCGCCTGCCGCGCGCGCAACTCGTTTGTATACGAGCACTTTCCACGCGCCACGTTGTTTCGTCCAGAACGCAACGTATTTGCCGGGCACTTCGGTTCCATCTGGCTTCTTCCATGAGGTGAAGCCCATCGTGTAACCCACTTGTCCGTCGTTTGAAACATCGCCTTGCAGCGGCGTCCATTTATATGTCGACTTCGCGTTGTCTGGATTGCGACCGAGTGCTTCGCGTGCTGCGGGCACGCCGTGAAACAGTTCACCCAATGCAATCATCGTGACGCTGTCGGCCAACATTGCGGTGATGCCGGAAACGAGATCGGTTGATGCGCTGCTGGTGGCAAATGCACGGTCGGCCGCGAGTAGTGCGGCGCGGTTGGCGGTCGGATTTTGTGCAACCGCGGTCGATGCTGAGAATGCGATTGTTATTGCGACTGCGGCGCGCTTTATGTAATGCAGATTATTTCGCACGAGCTCTCCATAGTGCCAGAATTTCGGCTTCGCGTTCGGGTTTGAGCACGAAGCGATTTTTCTCTC
>JBDTTO010000726.1:0-2670 GCA_039930585.1 Gemmatimonadaceae bacterium | reverse complement strand
ATCGGCACAATTGATCTCGTGGTCGTGAACCTGTATCCGTTTCGCGAAACAGCAGCGAAGCCAGGTGTACACGCTGAAGAAGTCATCGAGAACATCGACATCGGTGGCCCGTCGATGCTGCGCTCGGCCGCGAAGAACTTCGAAGCCGTGTACGTGATCGTGGATCCTGCAGATTACTCACGAGTGCTGGACGCAATTGCAAAAAACGGCGACGACCTCTCGTTTCGCAGACTGCTGGCCGAAAAGGTGTACGCACACACCAGCGGATATGACGCCGCAATCGCGCAGTGGTTTGCGGCGCAGCGCAACGAACCATTCCCCGATCGTTTGCCGCTCACGTTCGAAAAACAGCAGTCGCTGCGTTACGGCGAAAATCCGCACCAGCGCGCCGCCTTCTATGTCGAGAAGCCGGGTGCCGGGCTTGGTGCACTGAGGCAGTTGGGTGGCAAGGAATTGTCGTTCAACAATCTTCTTGATCTCGAAGGCGCGCTTCTCGCAATGGAGCCGTTTGGTGATGACCCATGTTGCGCGATCATCAAACACACCACGCCGTGCGGATTGGGCACGGGCAGCAACGCACTCGAAGCGTACCAACGCGCACTCGCGTGTGATCCGGTTTCTGCATTCGGTTCAGTAATCGCGTTTACCGTTCCCGTTGATGCAACAACAGCCGAAGTCATCTCGAGTTTGTTCGTTGAGTGCATTGTCGCACCAGCGTTCGACGACGGCGCTGTTGAAATTCTGGGCCGCAAGAAAAATCTGCGCGTGTTGGCCGGTCGGGCCACGTGGTCAAAAAACGGCATGGATTACAAGCGTGTCCGCGGCGGACTGCTCGTGCAGGATCGCGCACCAACGCCGCACGTCGACAACAATTGGAACGTGGTCACCACGCGCCAACCAACCGGCAAGGAACATAAAAACCTGATGTTCGCGTGGCGGTCGGTTGCCAGCGTGAAATCGAACGCCATCGTCCTGGTTCGCGATGGGGCGACCATTGGCATCGGCGCAGGCCAGATGTCCCGTGTCGACGCGTCGTTTCTGGCCGTGCACAAAGCGCGGTCCGTCGGCCACGAGACGGCAGGTGCGGTGCTTGGCTCGGACGCCTTCTTCCCCTTCCGCGACGGCATTGACCACGCGGCCGAGGCCGGCGTGACGGCCATTGTGCAGCCGGGCGGCTCCGTCAGGGACGCCGAGGTGATTGCGGCGGCCAACGAGCACGGCATGGCCATGGTGTTTACGGGCGAACGACTGTTCCGCCACTAGGGTCGGAAACAGGGCTGCTCAGGCGGCTCTGTTATAGTTGTCCGATCCACGACCGGGGGCCAACTTTAGCGGTTCCCGGTTTTGTAGTTCCTGTGTCGAATAGCCGCCCAGGTCAGTTATTCCCTGATCCGCGCGTCCTGTATCCTCTTTTCCGCTGACATGACCGTTGCCGCCAGAACCTCCGCGCGTGCCGCGGAGCTCGATTACCGCCCATCCTATCTCGCGGCTGCGTTAGCCGGTGTAGCGGTTCTTGTGCTCTACCTGTTGACGCTCGCGCCCACGACCAGCATGTGGGACACCAGCGAATACATCACGGCCGCGTACACGCTGGGACTTCCCCACCCGCCGGGTAATCCGCTGTTCGTATTGATCGGACGTGTGTTTGCGATGCTGCCAATCGCACCAACGGTCGCGATGCGCATCAACGTGCTCGCAGCGGTTTCAAGTGCGGTGTCCGCATCCTTCTGGTTTCTGGTCACCGAACGCGTGCTGGTAGGTTGGTTCCCGCAGCGTTGGCAGCGTATCGCGGGTGGCGCACTGTGCGCATTGATTGGTGCAACAGCGTTTACCGTGTGGAATCAGTCGGTCGTCAACGAAAAAGTGTACACAGTTTCGTTGATGGGATTGGCGGTCATCTGCTGGTTGAGCGTGCGCTGGTGCGATGATCCTGATTCGCCCGTTGGTGATCGCTTGCTGGTGTTGATCGCGTATCTGATTGGATTGGGTTATGCCAATCACATGGCTGGTATGCTGGCAGCACCCGCCGTTGGCCTTGCAGTGCTGATTCGTCGTCCGGCCTTTGTGTTGCGCTGGAAATTGTTGGTCGCGTGCGCCGTTGCAGTGTTTTTTGGATTGACGCCATTTGCAACGCAACCCATTCGTGCCGCGCATTTCCCGGGCATCAACGAAGGCGAACCAACCGCGTGCGAAACGAAGATTGCCGTGAGCTGCACATTCAGCGCAAAGACGTACGAACGTTTCATGTACAACTTCAATCGTGGCCAGTATGGCAAGCCGTCGCTTGGCGAACGCCAGGCACCGTTGAGCGCGCAGATCGGCATGTGGTGGCTGTACTTCAAGTGGCAGTGGTTGCGCGACGCATATGGTGAACATCCCGGCGCGCAGAACGCGCTGGCCGTGTTCTTCCTGATTCTTGGAGGACTTGGCGGATGGGTTCATTGGAAGAAAGACCGACGAAGTTTCAGCTTCTTTGGTCCGTTGATCTTCACGATGACGTTGGTGCTGATCTACTACCTCAATTTCAAATACGGTCATTCGCAGGCGCCGGATCTTGCCGATTCGGTTGATCGCGAAGTGCGTGATCGAGACTACTTCTATCTGTGGAGTTTCTCCGCACTCAGCGTATGGATTGCACTCGGCATGCTGTATCTGTGGGAAACGGTTGCC
>JBDTTO010000725.1:0-2682 GCA_039930585.1 Gemmatimonadaceae bacterium | reverse complement strand
GCATATTTCTCCTGGATTAGAAAATTCTGTATCCGATGCCAGCGCTCAACTGAAATGCATTGACCTGCAATTTTCGATCAGGTAGTCCGCTTGCCTTGTCAAAGTTCAGCGTCGGTCGCGTCATGAGATAGGAAGCAGATGCCGTCAACGCGTATTTCTCAGTTAACGAATACCACACAGACGCGTTGGGTTTTGCGAGCCAGGAGCTGGAAGCGGTGACCTTCGTGTCCGATTGTCCATCGCGCGCGTACAATGCGCGCGCAGACGAGGACGTTCGAAAATTTCCAAGCGCATAACCGCCACTGAATCCACTACTGAACTCGACGGGTCCTAGCTGCCGACTCAAAACAACCCCGCCCATCAGGCCGTACAGCCGGACACGGCCGAGTGTGTATCTCGTGCTGTCGCGAATTGCAGGCACTACAATTTCCGGCCACGTAAAACCAGCAGTCGCACCAAATCCATTCGGCTTCGCGACCCGAATCGAGAGTGCCGCGCCGCGCCGGAAATCAACGTCTGTTCCGCTGCGCGTGGTCATGTTTCCGCTGAGCGCAATGTCGAGCGTGTGACTGGTCGCCTTCACAATTTTCTTACTGGCATCTTCCGTGCAGGTTTCGGGTGACGGCACGGCAGCTTCCGCCATGCTTCCCTTGAGCACCGTGCCAACAAAATCCTGAAATGTGAGGAGTTCGTTGTTGGCCGTCAGCACACCACTCGTGCGGAGTAGATGCGCACTTCGGCTCATCAAACAGTTCACGCTGAATGCCGGTAGTTCGAAGTTGGTGCCAGTTGCGTTCAGGTATTCACGTTCTTTCGGGGGAAGCGAGTCGTTATCAAGCGTGATCGCAGCCGCGTGAAATGTTGCATTGCGAAAGCCAACGGAATTGTCGCGAACAACCCGACGCATCAGCTCAAGCGTCTCGCCGGTGAAATTGCCCATGGGAATACCCGCGGACGCATCAACAACACTGACCAACCCGGGTCCGGATTTTTTCTTGTCCCACTCTTTGGGCTTGAACGTGCGTGCATCCACCGTGATTACAATCACGTGTTTGATCGTCTTGTTGGCCAGTCGACGCATCACGCTGAATCCACCAAAGACCGACGAGTCATCATTGATACGTTGTGTCGGTTGATCGGGCGACGACAGCGATAAAAGTATTGAACGAAGTCCCAGATTGTCGGCGAGACCACCGTCAAGCACGTGCAGATGTTTTCTTTCCGGATCGCGATACCCGGCGTTTTGTTGAGCGCGACGATAACGCATCGGGTTCGTTGTCGCATCGGAAAGTCCACCGGTTTCCCACGCGGACGGTTTGTAGTCGCAGTTTGATTTCGAATTGAAGCTGTCGAACGTGAGGCTATTCAACAGCGCCGGAAATGCGGAGGACGCCGCGACGCCTCGTGCGACGGGCGTTGAATCGAGATTCGCGCACAACAGGTCAAACTGTTCCTGCGTAAATTCGAAGCGTCCACCCGTTGAAGCGTCCGTTCCGTTCAGGATGAGATATGGACGTGGGCGTTGCTTGAGCTGTGCAAATGTGGCATGGCCGAAAACGTTGTCGGCGTGATAGTTCGCGGCAATCTCCGCTCGTGACAGCGCATACTTCCAATTCTGCGGATGGTACACCAGCTGCTTGAAGAGATCGCTCTGCAATCGGTGGTAGAGAAAGTTTTCCTGAAACGTGCTGCGACGATTGAAGATCGAATCGCCGTACAACGCGTAGTACGCGGACGTGAAGCTGCCACCCGAAACCGATGAGATGACGTCGACTTCATCCAGCAGTGAACGCTCGGTTGCCTTGCAGGCAGCAGATTCAGCGGGTGCGCATGCAACCGGTTCGCCCGTTGCCGGATCGACGTGAAACTTGATCGCTCGCAATTGGGATAACACTCCATACGACATCGCCGCGGCGCGCGTCCCGCCGCCCGAGAACGCAAGCATGACAAACAGGTTTTCCGAATTGCGCGCTGGTGTGTCTGTATCCAGCGCCAATTTGTCAAAACGATAGCCGGTGTTCAGATCGTACTTTGTTTTGAGCTCGGTGGTGCGTGCGGTCGCGCAGCTCGCCAGCGACGCTAGCAGCAGAGCGCGAATGCCTGCGATCAATTTGTGCTTCGCGTGCCGACTCACGTTGATAGACATAAGCTCAATGGCTGGTCGTTGCTGAATTGGTTTTCTGATGCGCTGAAACTAGCTCAACACGGAAAGCACCACCATTGATGCGCGTCACCCACCCAACGGTTTGATGCCGGCTTGCATATATCGATCAATGGCGCCACCGTAGCTGCTCTGTCGTTGCGACACGGCCTGGTGTTTCATCCTCATACAGGAACCCGGTTTATGCGCGCTCGCCTCCCGATCGACGCTCGTTTACTCCTGGCCCTGTCGCTTATCGCGACTGCGGCCTGCGCCCACCAATCGGGCAGCGCGGGTGCCGCCAAGCCGAGTGCTGCTGAACCAAGTGGCACGCCAACGGTCGGTCCGGTCACGGGGTCCGTACTCGTCGTTGGTGGCGGTGCTCAGGGACCCGAGATCTTTGCGAAGTTCATTGAGCTGGCGGGCGGCCCCGATGCCCTGATTGTCGAAGTGCCAACGGCCGGCGGCGATTCTGTCGATATGTCAACGGTGGGTCGCGGACTTCGCGCCGCCGGTGCGCGCAACGTGGTGGCGTACCACAC
>JBDTTO010000724.1:0-2683 GCA_039930585.1 Gemmatimonadaceae bacterium | reverse complement strand
GCAATTATGCAGGCGCGCTTCGCAATTACGACCGCGCGCTCAAGGTTGCGCCAAACCACAACGTGGCTCGCTGGCATCGTGGTATGTTGCATCTCACCATGGGCGATTTTGCCAATGGGTGGTCCGACCACGAAGCACGCCGCGCATTGCCCGTGCACACGGTCAAAGTTCCAGCGGGAATTCCCGAGTGGAATGGAAAAAACGCCGCAGGAAAGACGATTCTCCTGTGGGGCGAACAAGGACTCGGCGATCAGATTCAAGGTGTTCGATTTGCAATCAAACTTGCGGCCATTGGTGCGCGCGTCGTTGTGCGCTGCGCGCCCGCGCTGAAGCGATTGTTTACCGGCATGAAGGGTGTTTCAGCAGTGGTGGCTGAAGGCGAAGAATTGCCGCCGTGTGATGCACATGTGCCAATGTTGAGCGTTCCATTTCTGCTCAAGTTGAACGATGAATCGCAGTATGACGTTGGCAGCTATCTGCGTCATTCATTGCTGCCCGCAACTTCGTCGTTCAGTCTCCTGCGCCCGAACGAACAAACGTTTCATCGTACTCGCGTTGGTTTTGCATGGGCCGGCTCGCCCGGACACAGCAACGATGCGCTGCGGTCACTCCCGCCGTCGCAACTCAGCTCGTTGCTCGCGGGAGTTTCAGCGCAGTGGGTTTCGTTGCAAGTTGGTGCGCGATCGGCCGAACTGAAAAACCTGCCTGGCGCACTGCGTGCTGATGTTGGTGACGCCTCACCAGTGCTGGTTGATTTTGCCGACACGGCGCACGTCATCAGTGCCCTTGATCGCGTTGTCACGGTGGATACGTCCATCGCGCACATTGCCGGTGCGCTGGGAGTTCCGACGCTCCTGCTGATTCCGTTTGTGCCGGATTGGCGCTGGCAGTTGGTGCGCGAGGATTCACCCTGGTATCCGTCGGTGCAGATTCTGCGCCAACCCAGTGCCGGCGACTGGAGCAGCGTGATTGCGCGCGTACACCGCGAACTTTCCGCGGGCGGTCAGGCAAGGGCGGCCTAGGCCGGGCAACACTTGGCGGCAATTCCTGCCGTGAAACGGCAAGGATGTGCCACAATGCCGTTTCCAGCTGTACAATTCGATATCGTAAGCCATTGAATTAGAATGAGTTAGCTGTGGCACGGTCAATGCATTGGGGAAAGGCATCTTCCTCCTCTCCTTTTGCCCGTTTCGCATGACCGCTTCAGTGTTCATCAACCCGTTTTCGTACGAACTCGGGTCGTCGCCCAGCCCCGACGAAATTGCCAGCGAATTGCAGTTGCTCGGACTTCTCCGGACGTCCGGGCTCTCCGAGTCGGCCAATCGCCGGCTCGAGGCTCTGGTTGCCAAAGCGCCATTTATTGATGCGGTCACCGCTGCAGCCAACGCCACCAGCGAACGGAAGGCCGTCGATGGTTGGCTGGCCGAAACGCACGGTGACGCCGCCCGCACGCTCATTCCCTCAGCATCACTGAACGCCGACGGCTTACCGCGATTTGTTGTCGCGATGCCGCGCGATGCCAGCGACGCCCTGATCGAGTGCATCACGCGCGAGCTTTCGCACGACGGGGCCGATTCCGAATTGCGCAATTTCCTCGATGAAATCCTGATCGAAGAAATGGCGTACATCGATTTTGATCCGGGTGTTGGTTTTGCTGTGCTTACCGCCGCAACTGCCCCAATTCCGGCAACAGCTGTGTGTGCAGTCAGCACGCGTGCCAGTGAAGTACTCGCGCTGGATGCCAGTGTGGAGGCAAGCGCGGTTGACGAACTTGTCACGGTCATTCGAAATGTGAATGGCGCCGTTACGGTTGATGAATTGATGAACAACCGGATGAGCGACACGCGCGAATTGGTGGTCCACGCCGGCGTCGCTGGCGCAGTTCCGTCCGTTGTTGCAGGCGCACTTTCCGCAATTCGGGATGGTCGTATTGGCGCGCTTACCTGGCGCTGTGTACAGCGCATGGGCGACGTTCCCATGCTTGATGAAGATTTCTCGCGCGATCTCGACAACGCCGGCACGGTCTTGTCAGTACTTGGATTTCATCACTTCGCCATCGCGCAGGTTGAAGACGACGTAGAACTGGTTCCGCTCTCCGCGGTTTCCGGAAACGCGATTGTTATTTCGTTGAGCCGGGAATACCTGACGCGAATGGGTGTCGTATGACGCTCGCGCTGCCCGAAGTGACGCAGGAAGAGAACACTGACATTTTCTCACAGACCGGCGCGGCCGCGTCGGTTTCACAGTCGCCGCTGCATCCACAGAATGTGGAACGCACGTTCAAGGCGCTGCGCGAGATGGTGCGTCCGGAAGCTCCAGGTTTCGGACGTCCACTGACGCGTGGTGAAATTTTTCGTGGTGAACTCGAGTCACATTGGGCAGCAGCAAAAATCGTATCGTTCGACATCTTTGATACGGCAATTGTCCGCAAGTGTCAGGCGCCGCGCGACGTGTATCTGTTTCTGGCGGACCACGCTCCGTTCAAGGGACAGGGAGACTCACGGCACTTTGCTGTGCTGCGTCAGCGTGCAGAAGACAGCGCGCGCCGTCGTTGTCACAAGGCGACCGGTTCGGGCGAAGCGACACTGTTCGAGATTCACACCGATCTCGCCGCGCTGGCTGGCTTTGACCCGGCTCTCGTTCCGCAGATGGTTGCGGCCGAAGAAGCGATTGACCTTGTCTT
>JBDTTO010000723.1:0-2686 GCA_039930585.1 Gemmatimonadaceae bacterium | reverse complement strand
TGAGGATGGCGCGCCGGGTGGGGTCGGCGAGGGCGGTGAAGACGCGGTCGAGTACATCAGAGTTACTGGTAACCATATGGTTACCAGTATGACCTGGCCCGAGTCTGATCGCAAGGGGTCGCGATTTCACCAATCCGCGTCGGGCCGGTTACTGTCGCTTCGACTTCGCCAACCCCAGCGTCGGGATCAACTACTGTCACAAACGTTACGTCGCGTTCGCCAATACCACGGGCAACATCACGCTGACTGTCGTTCCGATTCCTGATTCTGTGCGCACGTCAATGTGTCCGTTCAACTGATGAATCAATGAGCGCGTCATCGACAACCCCAAACCAAGTCCTTTGCCGGCGCGTTTCGTGCTGAAGAACGGTTCGAACATGCGATGACGTGTCGCATCATCAAGTCCACAGCCGGTGTCGGTAACTTCAATCGTGACAAACGGGCCGGAATGTGCACCTGTCGTCACTGCGGGATCAAATTCGTGTTCTGCCACGCTGACTTTCAATTGAAGCGTTCCACCCTCAGGCATGGCATCGCGCGCGTTCGTGGCGAGGTTCAGCACGATCTCCTCGATCTGGCTGACTTCGGCGCGAATCAAGAACGGAACGACTGCACATTGCACATCCAGCGTGATATTTCTGGGCATCAATGCGCGCACCTGGCGAGACAGCGAAGCGATCACACCATCCGCGTGAATGAGCGGAACACTAAGCGGTTCCTGGCGCACGTAACGAATGAGCCGTTGAATCATCTCGTTGCCGCGTTGTGCGGATGAAACGATATCGCGCAGTTCGTCAGGCGTTTCAGAATCGGATGCGTATTGCATTTCCAGCACGGACGCGTTTGCCAGCACTACCATCAACACGTTGTTGAAATCGTGCGCAATGCCGAGTGCGTATTCTCCGACAATGGCGAGACGTTGTGCACGTTCGTGTTCGTCGGCGGTTGGCGCATACTCGGACGGACCATCACCAGGCAGCATCATTGTTCTGTCGCCGCCGTTTCAAAGGTTCCATTGCTTGCCAGCTCACGGCACAACGCAACTGCTTCCTGGAATTGTTTGGACTTGTCAAAGAATCGCAACACGTGCGGTTGCTGACAACGCGCGCGAAAAAATGCATCCGCGAGATTTGAAAGCACGATGATTGCCGGCACATCTGGACCAGATAGCGTCGCCGTCATCACATTAAACCCGCTTCCGGATCTCAACAGCAGATCAAGCAGGACAACATCGGGCTTCATGGAGCGAATCAGCGCAATTGCGATGGGCGCAGTATCCGCTTCGCCAACAATGGAGATTTCCGGCGTGTCTGAAAATTGTGCGATCAATTCCCTGCGCAGTTCGGCAGAGTCGTCAACGATGAGCAGTTTCATGATCCAAGGATACGTGGGACCTCCGGTGCTCACAGTCAGTAGCGGCGCCGCTTTCGTGTAGGCGTTTCCCTACACGGCACGTCCACCAGTCCGCGTCAGGGCTGAGATTCGATCAGCCCCTGATTGATTGCGTATCGCACCAGTTCGGCATTCGATTTCGAGCCAAGTTTCTCAAGAATGCGGGTCCGATACGTGCTGGCGGTTTTGGGACTGATCCCCATCGAACTTGCAAGCATCTTGATGCTCATGCCTGACCCGATTCCCCTCAACACTTCGAATTCACGATCGGACAGCAGTTCATGCGGCGGACGCGTTGACGCTGGAGAAAGTCCGGCCGCCATGTGTTCCGCAAGCGACTCGGTGACGAAACGTCCGCCTTGCATCACTTTTCGAACAGCCGTCACCAGCAATTGTGGCGAGCGATCTTTTGTGAGATAACCAACGGCTCCGGCTTTGAGCGCGCGCATCGCGTACTGCTCTTCGGCGTACATGCTGAGTACAATGGTGCGCACCGCCGGATGCTCTTCGCAAATTCGTTTGAGTATTGAAATCAATCCTGGCCCAGGCATTGCGACGTCCAACACGACCACATCAAATCGTACAGTACCGAGCAGCGAGAACAGTTCATCAGCGGTGCCCGCCTCTCCGTCAACCGACATATCCGGCTGCTCGCGCAATAGTACGGCCAGGCCATGGCGGAGCATCACGTGATCATCAGCCAATGCGATACGAATCATGAGCGGAGTACCACGTCGAGCGTAACTTTGATTGATGTGCCGTGGGGAACCACAGGCGCAATATCAACTGTAGCACCAATCGCCGCTGCGCGTTCGCACATGCCGAGCATGCCAAGTCCCGCGAGGTTTGCGATCTTGAGATCGGGGATGCCAACGCCGTCATCGCTGATTTCGAGACACAGGCGAGTGTCCCGTTCCGACAATCGCAGCGTGACCACATGAGCGGACGCGTGCCGAATCACGTTGGTGAGCGCTTCCTGTGAAATGGCGTACAGTGCTCGCGCGATATGGCTATCCACCGCGCACTCGTCGAGTTCAAGTTGACACGTGAGGCCCGTGCGTGCAGCAAATTTCTTACCCGCCCACTCGAGCGCTGCAGCCAAACCAAAATCATCCAGCATCGGTGGCCGAAGCTCGGCAGATAGCTGTCGCGTTGTATCAATTGCGGAATCGATTTCGGCGTTCAACTGCGCGGCGCTCTCCGGTATCGCGGCCGCATCAACCGTTGCACGCGTAACAAATCGAGCCAGTGCAAGCTTGAGCATCGTGAGAGAATGCCCCAATCGATCGTGCAA
>JBDTTO010000722.1:0-2689 GCA_039930585.1 Gemmatimonadaceae bacterium | reverse complement strand
TGGCTCCGAGGTAGAAACATTCACGACCTGCTTCAAACAGCAGCTCCCCGTCCTGCTGAAAGGACCAACCGGCGTTGGCAAAAGCCGATTCGTGCAACACATGGCCGCGCGTCTCGAACGCCCACTCATCACAGTCGCGTGTCACGACGATCTCTCAGCGAGTGATCTCACGGGTCGTTATCTCATTCAGGGCAGCGAAACGGTTTGGAGCGACGGACCACTCACACGCGCGGCACGCATTGGCGCGATTTGTTATCTCGATGAACTGGTTGAAGCGCGACAGGACACCACGGTTGTGATTCATCCACTCACGGATGATCGCCGTGTGTTACCGCTCGAGAAAACGGGCGAATTGATTCACGCCGCACCGGGCTTTCTTCTCGTTGCGTCATACAATCCCGGCTATCAACGCGCCATCAAAGATCTCAAACCCAGCACTCGGCAACGCTTCGTCAATCTTGAATTCGATTTTCCGCCTGCATCCGCCGAGACCGAAATCGTGATGCACGAAAGTGGAGTCGATCGAAAAACAGCGGCCATCCTGGTGCGTGTTGCGGAGAAGACTCGACATTTGCGAGACCAGGGATTGCAGGAAGGTCCGGGCACACGCGTACTCGTTGCAGCGGCGCGACTGATTGCAGGTGGCGTTTCGCCGCGGGATGCATGTCATGCCGCAATTACGACCGCGCTGACCGATGATGCCGATCTGCTTGCTGCAGTTGATGACGTGATTTCTGCGTTGATCTAAAAGCCGTGGCGCGCAAACCGACGCGAATCTGGGATCCCGCACGGCGCTTGTTCATTCAGGCGCAGGAAAAAGCGCGCGAAGTCATAACGTCGCGGAATTCGCCTGCCAGTCTCGACGATGTGCGGCCGCGCCTGCAGCACTATTTGCGCGCCATGTACGGTGAGTCGATACCGATTGAATCGCTTGCCCCGCAACGCGAACCGAACGTTGCGAAACGCGCCATCAAGAAGATTGGATTAGCTCGCCAAAATGCCGCATCTGAGAGCGATGCTGCGTGCATGCGTTTGCCATCGGTGCTGCCGACACAAACGAACGGCATTTCTGCGATCGAACAGTATCGCGTCATGGCCGTGCAACATGCCGAACGAATGCGTCGTGCCAGCGCGAGTCATTCGCGCGAGGTGACGACTCACCTCGAGCGGGATCTTTTTCAACTGGCCGAGTCAGCCACAATCGACGCGCAAATCATCGCCAATCAACCGGGGCTTCGAACGGCGCTTGAGACGGCTCGTGCAGAATCAATGTCGGATCGGCCGAAGCCGCGCTTTCGATCGGCGATCGAATTGCGCGTTGAAGAAATGATTCGTCGCGCATGGCCTGCGAACGGTGACGTTACGACGGACACCGATCTTCCTTCGGTACCGCTGGACAACGACGCGGAATCAAACGCAACATGGGCGCGACGGACGGCGGTGGCGCTGGAATCAAAGTATGGAAGAAAAGCTGCACAGGAATATCGTAGCGTTCCGGAAATCACGCTGTGGCAAACAACTATCCGAACGCAGTCTCCGGACGAACAGAATGTCGCGCTCGAAACCGAGAAACGCGAAGACAAGTCCGCGATAAACGAACAGGACGCGATTGAACAAAGTCTGAAATCGCGCTCCGCAATTCCGGGCGCCGCAAAATCGCAGGCGTCGAAAGATTCAAAAGGAAACACGCCGCAGGAATCCCGCGATGGCGAAGCATCTTCGCAATCCGCATCAAAAGACTCCAATGGCAAGAGCGACGAAGGCGCGAAGAACGACGATCGTACTGCCGAGTCAAAGGTCGAGTCGAGTGCAGAGAAGAAATCCGGGCCGACGAAAAACGACGACGCGGGCAATCAGGGCCCCGGTGCGTCGCCAAAGAGCGATGCAGATGCGCGCGCCGGCAAATCGGCGGTCGAGCATTCCGAGCACGACATCGAAGACGAAATGCCTGTTGAAGGGAAAACTTTTCGTTATCCCGAATGGGATTTCAATAAACAGGACTTCCATCCCACGGGAACAATTGTACGCGTAACGCCACCATCGCTCGGTCCGTCGGAATGGGCGAGGTCAACTCTGCAAGAGCACGCACGCGAAGTGCATCTTGCGAAACAGCAGTTCGAACGCCTGCGGTCACATCGCTCACGTTTGCGACGTCAGGTGCAGGGCGACGAACTCGACCTCGAAGCGTGCGTTGAAGCAATGGTCGATCGCAAAATGCACGTTGCTCCAACCGATCGATTGTATTCGCTGGTGCGACCGGGACGCCGGGATCTCGCAATCACGCTGCTGATTGATGTGAGTGGTTCAACCGGAGATGTTGTGGCCGGTGAACAGCGCGTCATCGACATCGAACGTATCAGCGCCGTGATCGCAACCGCCGCATTCGATGCGCTGGGCGATGACTATTCCATTCTGGCATTTTCCAGCGCGAGTGCTTCAAATGTTCGGGTGCATACACTCAAGGAATTTGGCGAGAAGAATTCGTCGCTCGTGTTGCAACGTATCAGCGCACTTGAGCCGCACGGCACCACACGTCTGGGCGCTGCGGTACGCCACGCAACCGCAACGTTGGGCAAACACCCTGCA
The DNA here is from genome assembly GCA_039930585.1 of Gemmatimonadaceae bacterium. Taxonomy (GTDB): domain Bacteria; phylum Gemmatimonadota; class Gemmatimonadetes; order Gemmatimonadales; family Gemmatimonadaceae; genus Gemmatimonas. The sequence goes on along the minus strand of JBDTTO010000722.1, from coordinate 103 downwards.
CCGCATCGCCTGCTGTTGATTCTGTCCGACGGACGACCGTTCGACTACGACTGGTATTTCGTCGACTACGCCGTTCAGGATTCACGCCACGCAATTCTGAATG
>JBDTTO010000721.1:0-2691 GCA_039930585.1 Gemmatimonadaceae bacterium | reverse complement strand
CATTGCGCGACAATTGCAGCTTGTGATTGAAACCTGCAAGACTCCCGGTTCAGCGTAGGCTGGTCGCGCCAAGATTGAGCAGATTGTCGTAAATCTACTGAGCAATTCCATCAAATTCACGGAGCCGGGCGGTAACGTCACAGCGCGTTGTGAGTGCGACGCGGACAACGTGCGCATTTCGGTTGAGGATTCTGGCGTTGGTATTGCCGCAGAAGATCTGAAGCGTGTGTTCGAACCGTTTGTACAACTTGATGCGAAAAGTTCGCGCGGAAAAGGCGGAACGGGACTCGGCCTCGCAATCAGTCAGACACTTGCACGCGGCATGGGTGGCGATCTTACCGTTGAAAGCACCCCAAATGTTGGCAGCGTGTTTACACTCCGGCTGCCGGCTGGAAAACAGTAGCAACCGTCGGTTGCCGTTCTGGTTGACCGCTGTCGCTCACGCGAATTACTTACCGCGATGACACAGATCGGAACTCCCCTCTCGCCCTCGGCCACGAAAGTTCTTCTTTTGGGTTCAGGAGAACTCGGCAAAGAAGTGGCGCTTGAGTTGCAGCGCTACGGCGTTGAAGTCATCGCAGTTGATCGTTACGCAAATGCTCCGGCAATGCACGTCGCGCACCGATCGCATGTCATCAGCATGCTTGATGCGACGGAGTTGCGTCGCGTTATCGAACTGGAAAAGCCGCACTACATCGTTCCGGAAATTGAGGCGATTGCAACAACGGTTTTACTGGAACTCGAGCAATCGGGTTACACCGTTATTCCTACGGCGCGCGCCGCAAACCTGACGATGAATCGCGAAGGCATTCGGCGGCTCGCGAGTGAAGAACTCAAGCTTCCAACTTCGCCGTATTCGTTTGCACACGACAGCGAAAGCTTTCGTGCGGCGGTGGAGAAAATCGGATTCCCGTGCGTCGCAAAACCCATCATGAGTTCGTCGGGCAAGGGACAGAGTGTTCTCAAATCGGCCGCTGACATCAAGCATGCGTGGAGCTATGCGCAGGAAGGTGGTCGCGCCGGCGGTGGGCGTGTGATTGTCGAAGGCTTTGTTGACTTTGATTATGAGATTACACTGCTCACGGTGCGTCACGTTGGTGGAACATCGTTTTGCGCGCCCATTGGCCATCTGCAAATTGACGGTGACTATCGTGAGTCGTGGCAACCACATCCCATGTCGGAAGTGGCGCTCGCCCGCTCGCAGGAGATTGCACGTACAGTGACCAACGAACTTGGTGGTCGCGGTGTGTTTGGTGTGGAGCTGTTCATCAAGGGCGACCACGTATTTTTCAGTGAAGTGTCGCCGCGCCCGCACGATACCGGACTTGTCACATTGATTTCGCAGGATTTGAGCGAGTTTGCACTGCATGCTCGCGCATTACTGGGCCTGCCCATTCCGACAATCGAACAGTTGGGCGCGTCAGCGTCGGCTGCGTTGCTCGTGTCAGGCGAATCAAACCACGTGAGCTTTGATGGACTGAATGATGCGCTCGCGGTGCCCGGCACGCAGTTGCGTCTGTTTGGAAAGCCTGGTGTGAGCGGTCATCGACGAATGGGTGTGACGCTGGCGAAGGCCAGCGGCGTTGATGAGGCCCGCCGGATTGCGCGCGCGGGCCGAGACGCGATTCGTGTGAGTTTGTGAGGCAGCTCGAACGGTGATCTTCGCACGGCCGTCGCAACCATCGGCGTGTGTAGTGTGACATTTGTCGCCTGCGCACAACGATACGTTGTTGACAGTGTGATAGAAATGCGCGTATAAATTCATTTACAAACGCCCATCACGGGGCGAACCTTGGGGCGCAGGCACACTGGCCTGCCTTTCGAAGGCGCGACAAAACCATCACACGGTTTTGCGCGCCTTTTTTGTGTCGCACACTGTCAAAGGATGTCGTGATGTCCGCACGTAAATCCCGCAGCTCTTCCGCGACTTCTCCGGAAACTTCTGCAGAAGTCGCATCGACCGCACTAAGCACATCATCGGGCCCGTCCACGGCGGCACCGGATGCCGATGCATTGGATGGAATCAAGCGATTGCTGGCAGAGCAGAAGGCAGGTACAAACGCGCTCGCCGAATCGATGCCGTTCAATGCTTTGAAAGATGGTGAATTCGGGCTTGAGGCTGGTCGCGAACCGATCGCAGGAAGTGCACCCGCGAAAAAACAGAATCCGATTGTCGGCGCAAGCACGCTGACAGAAAGTGTGATTTCTGACAAGACCGGTGCCGGTGTGCCGCCGAACGGTGTGAACACAACCAATGCCCCGCTTGATCGCGTGCGCGTTGATTCGAGTGCGCGTGCGCTGACCACCAACATGGGCGTTCGCGTATCCGACAATCAGAACTCGCTCAAGGCTGGCTTGCGTGGGCCGGCCTTGCTGCAGGACTTCATCCTTCGTGAAAAAATCACGCACTTTGATCACGAGCGTATTCCAGAACGTATCGTGCATGCGCGTGGATCCGCGGCACACGGCTACTTCGAGTGTACAGCACCGCTTACGGAATTCACCAAGGCTGCGCCACTGCAAGCGAAGGGTGTGCGCACGCCCGTATTTGTGCGATTCTCCACAGTTGCGGGCGAACGCGGATCTGCAGACACGGTGCGCGATGCGCGCGGTTTCGCGGTCAAGTTTTATACGACGGATGGAAACTGGGACATTGTTGGAAATAACACTCCTGTGTTCTTTGTAAAAGAT
>JBDTTO010000720.1:0-2703 GCA_039930585.1 Gemmatimonadaceae bacterium | reverse complement strand
ACACCGTGGAGGGGGGTCGTTTCATATGAACCAGCGCCGACGCCAAGGGTTGACGTTGCGGGGCTGCAGTTTGTGAACTTTCTGGGATAATCCGGTTGGGCCCAGCTTCATTACTACGACAAAGCCAGTAGATGGACGTTATTCGGCCGGATCTCACGAACAAGTGAGGCAGCGTGAACCGCGCATTAAGAATTGGCCGATCCGATGCGAGATCTGACTATGGATTCAACTCCGTCTCCGGCACACCTTACGCGAGCACAGAACGCCATCGTCACAACACCTGCCGGTTGAACCAATCTCATGATCACCACCCACTCGGCCGCGCTCGACACGAACCCGTTGATGACAAGGGCGAATCAGCTTCGCGATCAGGTTATCAGCTGGCGCCGGCACCTCCATATGCATCCGGAGCTGTCGTTTCACGAGCAGGCAACGGCGCAGTTTGTGTACGACGCGCTGGCGATGATGCCTGCCCTCGAACTTTCACGGCCCACGCCTACAAGCGTAGTGGCCAGGCTGCGTGGCGCGTTGCCCGGAAAGACGATTGCCGTGCGCGCCGACATGGATGCGTTGCCCATTACCGAAGAAAATGATGTGCCGTATCAGTCGCGTGTCACCGGAGTCATGCACGCGTGCGGGCACGATGGGCACACGTCGATTCTGTTGGGGCTCGCGCAAGTTCTCTCCGAACATCAGGACGACATTCGCGGCGAAGTTCGATTCATTTTTCAGCATGCCGAAGAGCTGTCGCCGGGCGGTGCGGAAGAAATGGTCAATGCCGGTGTGATGGACGGTGTCGCGCAGATTATCGGTTTGCACCTGTGGGCGTCCATGCCAGTGGGTTTGATCGGAATCGTTCCCGGCCCCGCGATGGCTGCACCCGACAATTTTCAGCTCACGATTACCGGCAAAGGCGGACACGCCGCAATTCCGCACGACACCATCGATCCAATCGCTATCGGCGCACAACTCATTACCGCGCTGCAACAGATCGTGTCGCGCAGTGTTGATCCGCTCGACAATGCGGTGTTGTCGGTCACGCAGTTTGTCGCGGGGACCACGTTCAATGTGATTCCGGAATCGGCCTACATGTGCGGCACCGTGCGCACGTTTGACGCCGCGTTGCGTGCAAAGATGCCGCAGATGATGGAGCGCGTGATCAACGGCATTACGTCCGCGTTTGGTGCGACATACAAATTCAGCTTCGAACGTGGTTATCGCCCGGTGGTGAACGACCCCGAGTTGAGTGCACGTTTGAGCAGTCTGGTCGAACGCGAATTCGGAAGTGAAACGCTGCATCCACTCCGACCGATCATGGGCGGCGAAGACTTCTCGGCCTTCCAGGAAAAAGCGCCCGGCGTCTTCGCATTTGTTGGCGCGGGAAATGAAGCAGAAGGAATTATCTATCCGCATCATCATCCGCGGTTTCAGATTGATGAACGGTCACTCGATCTCGGTTTGCGATACATGATTGCAGCCACTTTGGATTTGCTCGCGTGAACGAATCGCCGGCGGAACCACGTTTTCGCCGGCATCATCTGCTGGCCGTATTGCCGTTGGTCGCGCTGCTGGGCGCACCCTACATCGCAAACCGTCTGGAACCCCGCATACTCGGCATGCCGTTTCTGCTGGGATGGATTGTTGTGTGGGTCGTGATCACGTCGGCCGTGATGGCGCTCATTGTGCGCCTCGATGGTGACAAATAGGTGAACATTCCACTGGTCATCATTGCCGCGACGTTGCTGCTCGCGTTTGCGGTTTGTTTGCGCGGCCTGCGTTCCATGACGCTGGAGCAGTGGAGCGTTGGCGGACGCGGCTTCGGAACGGTGTTCGTGTTTCTGCTGCTGGCCGGCGAGATCTACACAACGTTCACATTTCTTGGTGGCAGCGGTTGGGCGTACGGACGAGGTGCGCCGGCGTTTTATATCATTACGTACGGCACGATTGCATACATCATGTCGTACTGGTTGCTGCCGGCTATTTGGAAACGAGGCACAAACTGGAAGGTGTTGACGCAGCCTGAGTTTTTTGCGCAAGCGTACGACAGTCCGTTGTTGGGGCAGCTGGTAGCGCTGGTGAGTATCGCCGCGCTCATTCCGTATCTCGTGCTGCAGTTGCGCGGGTTGGGCATCATCATGAGCGAAGTGTCAAACGGCGTGGTGTCAAGCAACGCCGCCATCTGGATTGGTACCGGCATAACTGTACTGTATGTGGTGCTTGCCGGTATCAAGGGTTCTGCAATGAATGCTGCGCTCAAGGATGTACTGGTGTTGGTGGCGGTTGTTGGCTTGGGTATTGCACTGCCGTACAAACATTTTGGCGGCATTGGTCCGATGTTTGATCGTGTGATCGCGGCAAATCCAACTTTTCTGGTGTTGCCGGAAACGGGGCTCAGCAAAAGCTGGTTCATTTCAACAGTGGCGCTCACCGCGATTGGCTTCTACATGTGGCCGCACACCTTCGGTTCAATTTTTTCGGCGAAGGATGCGCGCGTATTTCGTCGCAACGCTGCGTTGATGCCGCTGTATCAGTTGATTTTGTTGTTCGTATTCTTTGTTGGGTTTGCAGCGCTGCTTGTAGTTCCTGGATTGACGGGAACCGACGTTGACTTGTCCTTGCTGCGCATTGTGCGCGCCACATACGGCCCGTGGATTGTCGGATTGGTCGGCGCAGCCGGTTTGCTTACAGCGTTGGTGCCAGGCT
>JBDTTO010000719.1:0-2712 GCA_039930585.1 Gemmatimonadaceae bacterium | reverse complement strand
CAGTCGACCCGTCCGATGATCGAGATAGCCGGCCTCACCAAATGCTACGGCGCATTCACCGCCGTGGATTCCCTCGACCTGGTAATACCCGCTGGCGAGGTCTTTGGTTTTCTGGGTCCAAATGGCGCGGGCAAGACAACAACGATGCGGATGATTGCGGGCATCTTGCAGCCGACGGCGGGCACGGTGCGAATCGCGGGCTATGATCTGCGCACGCAGCCCCTGCAAGCCAAACGCTCGCTGGGCTTCATCCCCGACCGGCCGTTCATCTACGAAAAGCTGACGGGGATGGAATTTCTGCGCTTTACCGCGGGCCTGTACGGCGAGACCGGAGCGGCCATTGAACATCGCGGGCGCGAGTTACTGGCGCTGTTTGACCTGGAACGCTGGCAGGATGAACTCGTGGAAAGCTACAGCCACGGCATGCGGCAGAAGCTGATCATCGCCGGCGCGTTCGTGCATCGCCCGCCGGTGATCGTTGTCGATGAACCGATGGTCGGACTTGATCCGAAATCTGCAAAAATTCTGAAAGACCTGTTCAGCGAATACACGCATCGCGGACACAGCGTCATGATGTCCACGCACACGCTGGAAGTCAGCGAAGGGATGTGTGATCGCATTGGCATCATGCAGCGCGGCAAGATGGTCGCGTGTGGAACGATGCAGGAGTTGCGCGGTGGCGCCAACGAAGACGATGCGCTCGAAGACATCTTCCTTCGCCTTACAGGAGAAAACGTCGCGCGCGAAGTGATGGCGGTGCTGGATGCTTGAGATTTCCGCCGAAGTCAGTCGGCCGAGTGTGGTGCGGCCGAACTTGATTGCACCGATGTCGTCGTCACAGGCGGCATCAGCGTTGCATTTGCTGGCGCCGAAATGGCGGATGGCATTGCATCGTATGCGTCAGAACAAGCAAGGCGATTTCCGTCGCACGTTTGTGGTGACGTTGTTGGCGTTGGGATTCTGGGCGGGCAGTTTTTCGCTGGCGTACAAGTTGCTCAAATATTTCAAGAACGCTGACGAGATCGGCACCGTGCTGGCCACCAAAGTGCTGGCGATGATTCTGATGGCGTTCGGTTCAATCCTGTTGTTATCCAACGTGGTTGCGGCGCTGTCGAACTTCTTTCTTGCGCGCGATCTCGATCAGATTGCCGCGGCGCCGGTCAAACCGTGGAGTTTGTATCTCGCGCGCCTGAGTGAAACGGCGCTGCATTCCAGTTGGATGGTTGCGCTGTTGTTGCTTCCAATCCTCACCGCGTACGGCGTGGCGTACCATGCGACGCTGACGTTCATACCGTTTGCGATTGCGGTGATGTCCGCGTATTTGCTGATTCCGGCAGCGCTGGGTGCGTCAATAACTCTATTGCTGGTGAATATTTTTCCGGCAAGACGCACACGCGATTTGCTCAGTGTAGTTACCGCGCTCTCGGTGGCGGGCCTGGTATTGATGTTTCGCGCCGCGCGTCCGGAGCGCCTGGTCAAGCCTGAAGGTTTCAAATCGTTCACCGATTTTCTGGTGGCACTTGATACACCAACGTCACCGTGGCTGCCCAGCGAGTGGGTCAGTGAATCGTTGATGAGTTGGTTGGATTCCGGTCGCGTGTGGCAACCGTTGGCGCAACTGTGGGCCGTGGCGTTCGTACTCGTGATCATTGGCGGCATTCTGCATGCGCGCTTCTGGCAGCGTGGTTTCAGTCAGGCACAGGAAGGCGCCCAACGCACGCCAACCGCAAGTAAAACCCGGCCGTTGCTCGATCGCATGTTGTCGTGGTTGTCGCCAACGCGTCGCGAATTGGTACTCAAGGAAATGCGCGTCTTTGCACGCGACACCACGCAATGGTCGCAGCTCATCATGCTGGGAGTGCTGCTCGTGGTATACGTCGCCAACGTGCGTTACCTGCCGCTCAACGGCGAAGGAATGACGACGCTGTTGCGGAACGTGATTCCGTTCCTGAATCTCGCGCTGGCAGGATTTGTGCTCGCGTCAGTAGCCGCGCGATTTGTGTTTCCGAGCGTCAGTCTTGAAGGACGTTCGTTGTGGCTGCTGCGATCAAGTCCGCTCGACATGAACGACTTGTTATGGGCAAAGTTCTGGACGGGCGCGGTGCCACTTCTGCTGGTCGCCGTGACGCTCGTTGGCGCGACGAATGCGTTGTTGCACGTGCAGACGTTCGTGAACATCGTGTCGCTATTGGCCATTGCAGCGCTGGTGTTTCCGCTCACCGCACTGGCACTCTCTTTCGGGACGTTTTATCCCCGCTTTGATTCGGAAAACGCCGCCCAGATCCCCACGTCATTCGGTGGATTGTTGTTCATGATGACGGCAATTGTGTTGATCGGCGTCATTGCGTACGCAACGGGACGTCCGGCGGCGCGCTGGGTGGTGGCGGGACATTTCGGTTGGGAGCGCGACCCGATGAGCATGGTTGCGCCTTTCGCAATTGCCGCCGTGGTGTGCGCTACCTCAACGATTGCGCCAATGATCATGGCGCGTCGCAGACTCGCGAATCTCGAACTGGGCTAGGCTGCCGCCAGCCCTTCGCCGCAACCAACGCAGAATCGCGCGCCAACGAGTTCAACCGGCGTGCCGCAGTTGCCACAGCTGCCCGCCAGATATCGGCCACAGCTTGAGCAGAACACAGCATCCGGTTCCGGTCGCGGTCCACACACTGTGCAATCGTGCGTCGCGTTTTTTGCGCGGCGAATTGCCGCCTC
>JBDTTO010000718.1:0-2719 GCA_039930585.1 Gemmatimonadaceae bacterium | reverse complement strand
GGAATCCAGATACGCGTTGGAAACGGTGACGACTGATGATGCGCGTAAATGATCTGCGGCTCCCACTCGCGCCACGTGCGCGCCACCACGCGCGACTCAACAACGTTCAACATGTAGCTGTCGCGATTGTTGTCGTGGCCAACGTATTTCTGGTAAAGCTCCATCTGCGCGTTGGTGTTGCCCGCGAGACGATCACGGCACCAGTTAACGACAATGTCCTGTCCGTCGGGATTGATGCTGGGCCACAAAAAGAAAATCACGTTGTCGAGAATTTCTTTCGTCTCCGGCTCGTTGGCCTTTGACAATAATTCGTATGCAAGTTCGGGCGTGTGTTGCGAGCCCGCGATTTCTGACGCGTGCAATCCGCCGCTGATGTCAACAAACGCGCGTCCTTCTTTCGCGAGTTCACGCGCCTGCGCGTCGGTCAAACCTTCGGGACGCGCGAGACGTTTGTTGATTTCGCGATATCGCTCAATCTTCGCGAGATTCTGCGGCGACGAAATAAGCACGGCCGTCCACGAATGTCCGAAGCTTGTTTTGCCAACATCAATCAGCTTGACGCGCGTTGGCGCCGCCGCCTGCAATTTCTTGAAGTACGCGATGGACTCGTCGTACAAAAACAATTTGTTGTCCGCGCCAACCTGATAGCCGAAGTGCGACTCGGGCGTTGGTATTCCGGACTTGGAGGTCGCTTTCGCAGGAGCGCTCTTTGCAAGCGCTGCAGGTGGAGTCTGCGCGGCAAGCGGCTTAACCAGAGTGCCCATCGCGACCAGGGCGTATGCGCCTGCGCGGAGGAAGGATCGCTGTGGAGCGCGTGCCATCAAATTCTCCCAAATTGCCTGAGTGACATCGCGAGGGCGGTTCGCGACGAATCGAGTACAGGCAATTTGGGCCGATCAGCAACGCAGAAGCAAATGCCTCTGCGACGAACTACCGCTTCGACATCTTCCGTCCCGTCTCGATAGCCGCCATACCCAGCGAATCGCGACGCTGCATGATGAACACGCTCCAACCTTCCTTCATGCGCTGCTCCATTTCCGTGGGATTGTTGGTCGGAAATCCGCAGGGCACCTTGTACTCTTTGCACGCTGCGAGAATCGTTGCCGAGGCGGCTTCACGCCCGGCCGAATCACCGCGAAACACGCCGCCCAGCGTGCCATAACCAACAAAGACCTGACCAACACCAGGCTCGCCGACAATCTCGCGCGCCTTGGCAATGCCTTCTTTGCTTTCGATAATAACGCTCAGAAACAGTTCGCCCTTTTTGTTGAGTGGCCACACATCGGCTTTCTGTTTGTACTGATCAACCGTCAGCCCCCAGTACGCCGCCGCCGCACCAAGTCCTGTGTCGGGACGCGTTCCTCCGTTTGATGCAAAACGCATCGCCTTGATGACGTCACGCACCTCCTGCGCCGACGAAACCTCCTCGGCATTCACGTTCACGTGTCCTGCGTTCAACTGACGAATAATCGCAGTCGTTGACCGCGCAGGATCGGCGTGAAAGATGCCAATCTTTGCCGTGAACGGATGCGTGTGCATCGAACCGCCAGCTTTCTTGATTTCTTCGATGTATTTCAGAAACGTGTCGGACGTACCCTGCGTGAACAGAAAGTCCGCACGTTTGTAATCGACGGTTTCTTTGGCGACATCACTCAGCACGATTTCCGGCAATGGTGCTGGCGGTGTTGCGGGAGGTGTCGCTGCGGCGCCGCCTGGTGGACCACCGCGTCCGCCGCCACGTCCGCCGCGCATAATTGCGGGATGAGAAATGCCAAACACCGGCAGCTTCTTTTCCTGCAGCGCAATGATCGGATTGAGACGGTCGTTTGATTGGGCCGACGCTGCACTGGGCAGTGTGAATGCGGCGAGAACGGTGCCGCTGAGCGCGATGGCGCTGCGCGAAATTGCGTTGCGCGTAATGGTAAAACGCATGTAGGTCCTCAGGCGAACGGCAAAGTGAGACGACAGGCGGGCACCGCATGCATGTGCACATGCATAAGCAACTGCGGCGTGGTCGTGCGGGACTGGTGAATCATGCGGTGAATTCGCGTCGGACACAATGTGAGTGCGTCCACAAATCACCGCGTTCTATTTGCTGAACAACTTTCCGGCGATGCGTTGTGACAATGCTTTCGCGTCGGCCGCATCGTCATTGGTGAGAATCAGAATCGTGGTGCGACGTTCGGGATAGCGAATCCATGCCGAGCGATGTCCGTCGGGTATGCCGAAGGCGGATTGACGACGCAGGCCGTTGTCGGTGTCAGTGGTGAATCCGCGAAGAACCGTGCTGGTGTCTTTTGCTCCCGGGCGCAGCGCTGTGCGTCCCTGCTCGAAACGATAGAGATCGTCCACGTCCCCTTTCCAGATGCGCGCGACACTGTCATACGCGACGCGCTGCATTCCGCCAACCGATGTCACGCGTCGAATTGCGGCTGCGTCCATGCGTGCATCTGCTGCGAGCGATGCTGTCAGCACCTGAGAGAGGCCGCGCAACTCAACGTTGGGCAGCGCGGTCTCAGGCATGTAATGCGCCTGTTTGGGAACGCCGTACGCTTTGTTGATCAACACTTTGCCATCCTGCGCGACGACTACAGTCGCGCCGCCTTTTCCATTGCTTGCGTACGATTTAAACAGATCGTCAACAAACGCTTGCGTGAGTGGCGTCGCATCAATCGCTCGGGACATGAGTCGGCGCGCGGCGAGATTATATCGATCGCCC
>JBDTTO010000717.1:0-2721 GCA_039930585.1 Gemmatimonadaceae bacterium | reverse complement strand
CGCGTGAATGTGCGCGTACTTGAACGTGCGTACGTTTCGGCAGTCGTGCCGGTGGACGCATTATGAACGCGCTTCTCAACCCAAACAGAAAAGAAAACGCAATTGCAGGAAAAGAAATTTCACGCGGAGACGCGGAGAACATTGTTGAGACGCGGAGATACAGCCTTCCGGTTCAGCAGAACTCATTTGGATTCTTTTCTTTTTTTGATTTTGCTTTTGCTGTTCTGCAGTCCTCCGCGTCTCGAAAATGTTCTCCGCGTCTCCGCGTGAATAATTCCGATCTCGCCAACGCGCGAGGCCGTGTATTCGCGCACCCAATGCTCGCAATTCGTCCGTTCCATATCACCTCGGCTCCAATCTTGTACGCGGGAACAACAGCATGACCGTTCCCGCCACCGGTTCAACCAATTGCCCCAACTGCGGCGCACCCGTTCGGTTTCGCTGGGCGCAAGCCGTGCAAACGACGTGCGACTTTTGCAAATCCGTACTCGTGCGCCAGGGACTCGATCTCGAACGTGTCGGCACACAAGCAGAATTCCCACAAACCGGTTCACCCATTCAGCTCGGCACCGAAGGCACGTGGCGACAGCGCAATTTTGTTGTCGTCGGACGCGTGTCATATCAGTGGCAAAGCGGTCGCTGGAACGAATGGCACTGCCGAGTGAGTGATGGAACCAGTGCGTGGTTGTCTGACGCGCAGCTTGAGTATGCGATGACCGCCGAGTTGACCGGACAGCCGGATTTGCCAAATCCGCAAACGCTCAACGTCAACAAGAAATTTCAGTGGGCCGGCGTTACGTATCGCGTCGCGAATATCACGCCCGCTGTGTATATCGGCACCGAAGGTGAACTGCCATTCACCACAACGGACAAAGCCGAATACTGGTTTGCCGATATGCAAAATGCTGACGGCAAACTCGCAACACTTGATGGCAGCGAAAACCCACCGTTGTTGTACGTTGGCGAATACGTCGATTTCGCAGAACTCAACTTCAAAGGCCTTCGGGAGTTTGAAGGATGGTGAGCACTGCCGGCGCGCCTGTGAACACCAAAGCGGCGGGACTTAATTGCCCCAGCTGCGGCGCAAGTCTCACGCTCTCCACGGCCGGATGGAGCGTGACGGTTGTGTGCGCAACGTGCGGTGCTGTGCTTGACGCGCAGGATCCAAATTTGCGCATCCTGCAACGTCAGGAACAACGCATCACTGTGCAGCCGCACATTGCGATGGGCACGCGCGGCACGTGGAAAGGTGTGGCGTGGGACGTGGTTGGATTCCAGCAAGTTGGTGTCACTGTTGAAGGCACGTTGTACAGTTGGCTCGAATACGTGTTGTTCAATCCGTATCAGGGCTTTCTCTATCTCACCGAATATCAGGGACACTGGAACGTTGTTGAGAAGTTGCATCGCCGTCCCGATGAGGACGCCGGTACGCGCGACGCAATTCAATTCAACGGTCTCAAGTTCAAGCACTTTCAAAGTGCTGATGCAACCACTCTGTTTGCGCTTGGCGAATTTCCGTGGGAAGTGACGGTTGGCGATACGGTGCGATCGCATGACTACGTGTCGCCGCCGTATATGCTGTCCGCCGAGTCGACAGAGAACGAAACGACGTGGTCGCTTGGCACTTATACAGATGGCAAAGCCATCGCACGCGCGTTCGCAGTTGGCGGAAGTTTTCGCTCACCTACGGGTGTGTTCGCCAATCAACCCAACGATCAGACTGCGTCGGCCGGCTCGGTGCGTCGCGTCTTCAAATTTTTCGTTCTCGCGCTCGTGGCCATGTTAGTCATCAATGTTGCGATGGCGCGCAAGGACGACGTATTCAGCGGAGCGTACAAGTTTGATCGCACCCAAGGTGACACGACGGCATTCGTAACCGATCCGTTTGAACTCAAGGGACGTGCTTCCAGCGTGGATTTCAATATCGAAACAGATCTTGAAAATGACTGGATGTATTTGAATCTCGCGCTGATTGACGAGACGTCGGGGCAGGCGTACGACGTGGGCCGACAGGTCAGTTACTATCACGGCAGTGACGGCGACGGTTCATGGAGCGAGGGCGGTCGCAAAGATCACTTCCGACTCGGCGCAATTCCGTCTGGCAAATACATTCTGCGCGTGGCGCCTGAAGGCGACGAGACCTCGCGGGGTGTCGTCAACTACAAGCTGAGTGTGAAGCGCGACGTGCCGTCGTACCTGTTTTACATAGTTGCGTTTGTGGCGCTGCTTATTCCAGCGGCACTTGCCAGTGCGCCCGCCATGAGTTTCGAGCAACGGCGCTGGGCTGAAAGTGATCATGCGCCCGCGTCATCCAGTTCAAGCGATGACGATGATGATTGAGCCCATACTCGTAATTCAGCCTGCTTCTTTCACCGGAGTCGCGTAATGCGCGCATCTTTGTACGCCATTTGGGGCGTTGCGGTGCTGCTGACACTGGGCACAGCGCAGTGGCGCGGTTGGTCCTTTACATCCGCGAGTATGGGTAAAACCAATCCGCGTTCGGTACGGGACAATCCCGGTTCCTATCGTTCACCGTATTTCATTCCGGGGCGCACGCTCCGCGGCAAATAGCCGGAGTTTTCCATGGATATTTTCATCAATAACCTGCCGCTCCTTATGAATAACGTCGCATCCGCCGCGGTGTTCGCTGGACTGGGTTTCGTGTTGCTCCTGATAGGATTTGTGCTGATCGATTTGTTGACGCCCGGCAAACTCTGGGAT